>JAHDBW010000035.1:0-4985 GCA_020630175.1 Anaerolineales bacterium | reverse complement strand
GACGTTGACGCCACCGCTGACCTAGATGCTAGCGCTGTTGCCGCAACTGCTGATCTGGACGCGACTACAGTCAGTGCAGACGCAACCGTATCTGTGCCAGATGTGGCTGTTGATATGGACGTGGCTGCCGATGTTGATGTCAGCGCGGATAGCGCTGTAGATGCTGCGGCTGATACCGCAATTGAAGTTGACGTAGACGCTGATAGCGCCAGCGTTGCAACTGGCTTTGCCACTGCTTCACATGCAAGCGCAACAATGGATGTAGACGCAGACGCAAGCGCATCTATAGCTGCTGAAGCTGACGCTGATGCAGGAGCCGCTGCTGCTGCTGATCTAAGTGCTGCTGAAGATGGCAGCGTACGTGATAACTTGAAAAAGGTTGAAGGGATTGGTCCAAAGATTGAAAGTCTTTTCAACACTGCTGGCATTTACACCTTTACAAAATTAGCGAACACAGACGTTGCTGTCTTAAAGCAAATTTTGGTAGATGCAGGCTCACGCTACAATCGCCACGATCCTGGCACTTGGCCAGAACAAGCTGCACTCGCTGCACGTGGCGCTTGGGATGCGCTAGAAAAACTCCAAGACGAACTGGACGGCGGTCGCCGCGTCTAAAGCCCACGTCTTTACAATATTGCTTACAAAACGGCTGCGGAATACCCGCAGCCGTTTTTTGTTTAATGCAATGGCAATGCGCACCGTACGCTAGCAATATGGTGCCTCAAGTGTCTGAATACGCTACACCTGAGTGCTTGAAGCATCTTCTGGCCTGCGCCATGATTGCGGTATGCAAAATTCTAAAATCAGCCGCTTATTCAAATTCTTTACGCATGATTGGGGACAGCGCAATTCCAAAATTATCGCCTTGCTAAACGGCCTAATTATTATTGGACTGCTGCTTACCTTAGTTTTCAATAGTCGGCTTTATTTTCCTGACGTATTGCCAACAGGGCACACGGCAGTAGATGCTGAACTCAGGCACATTCGCTATAGCTTAGACCTGGGTGCAGGCACAGACATGCAACGCTTATTCCCCGAAGGGGATTTCTTCACGTATGTGTTGTATGGGCTCACGCAAGTTAATGTTGGCCTGCAAACCGTACCCGGATCTGACCGGCACCAAGCGGCCTTACGTGAGGCCCGTTGGGCGTGGGCCGAACTGGGCGAACCGCATGCACGCGGTGCCTTTGAACGCGCCAGCCATCTTAGCCCGCAGTATGGCGTGTTTTATACCGGTTGGCGCAACTATTTGCTGGCTGGCATATTGCTATTGCAATCTGAAGCCGAACGAGATCAGGCGGAGCTTGCGATTTATCAAGAACAAGCCGCGCAAATTGCGCTAGCGCTGACGGCAGCCGAGTTGCCATTTCTAGAATCGTATCCAAATGCGGTTTGGCCGGGCGATACGTTTCCGGCGGTCGTGTCTTTGCATGCTTATGCAACCTTGGTCGATGATCGTTATGAAGCGGTTGTGGCAACTTGGTTGGATGAGGTGCAGACTTATCAAACGCAGACAGGCACGTTGCTGCCGCACTTTGTCAATGCGCAAACTGGCGCGGTCGTGCAACCGCAGCGGGCAACGTCAACCGTAATGCTCGTGCGCTTTTTATATGAGTTGGATCAACAATTTGCAGAGCAAACGTATCGCACATTGCGGGCGCAGCACGTTGCTAAAGTCTGGGGCTTTCCGGCAGCGTTGGAATACCCTAAAGGCACGGTTGGGCTAGGAGATGTGGATTCAGGGCCACTCATTGCCGGTGTTAGCTTGTCTGCAACAACGGTTTTGTTAGGCACAGCGCGTCAATTAGGCGACCATGACTTAGCAACAGCCCTTTGGCATTCAGGTGAGCTTTTAGGCATGCCGGTGAAAATCAATGGCATGCGGCAGTATTGGTTTGGCGTATTACCAGTTGGCGATGCGTTTCTGACGTGGTCTAAAACCACGCGGCCTTGGTTGCAACCTGAACTGCAAACTGAGTATGCTGATCTTATGCCAGCGGGGTGGCGCTTCCCAATTCATGCGGTTACCGTTGCCGGTTTCTTACTGTTCTTGGCAGTGATACAAACACTCAAGCGGACAAGCCGTTGGATTCAGCGACAACAGGTGTTTACTAAAGAACACAGTGTCTAGGTAGTTGATTAGGTGGGTAAATTTACTGATTTAGGAATAAAAATTGCAGAGTAAGGTGTACAGCGACTAGAGCTAGCCGTTGCACGCCACCATGAGTTCAACCACAGTTACCTATGAAGACACTAGCGAGCGCGCCATGCGTAATGGATTGCTGCTGGGAATGGTTGTTGGGATTATGGTTGGGGTTTTCTTAGCATTTGCCTTTATTTCTGGCTATCGCGTTAGCGGGGCGCTGTCTACGGTTGTCAATGGTGTGACGCCTAGCCCAGCGGTGCCAGCCGTTGAAGCCGCGCCTGCGCAGCCACAGCCCACGCTCCAACAGACGCTTGTCCCGCCCCTGTCGCGCACGCCGTTGCCCACTGCATTCGTACGCCCAACCCGTGTGCCGACGGTGCAGTCAGAAGTGGCAGCGATTTATTTACCGCCCGCCCAAGATGACACGTTACCTAAGTGGTTCTTCCAGCTTGGCATGGGAACCTTCTTTTTTACAACGTTGATTGCCTCAGCTGGCTACGCGTATGCGATGCTGCGTTTGCGGGCCCAGCTGGAAAGTTATGAACTGATTGAATATGCCTTTGAGCGTGCTGTTCATCTACTGGCGCGCTATACAAAACGCGCATAAGCATCCCCTAAATTCACAACAACTGCGGCTGACAAAATAGACCCCGCGTTTTATACTCGACGCATGCGCAACCCAATCACATGTGACTTACAGCGCTTGGCTGTGGTGATTCCTGCCGCTGGACAAGGCCAGCGGATGGGGCAACTCAAGCAGCTTTTACCGTGGCAATACACAACCGTATTGGGCCAAACACTGCTCAATTGTCGTGCCGCTGGGTTGCATCAACTTTTTGTGATTACCGGCAATGCTACCGTTGCGGTAGCTGCTGAAGCACGCCGCTATGGCGCAACGCCTGTTTACAATGCGGCATATCAGACGGGCGAGATTTTATCGTCTATTCAGGCTGGTATTCAGGCGCTGCCAACAACGGTTGCGGCTGTGCTCGTTTTATTAGCTGACCAACCGATGATTGGCCCGGCTTTGTTACAACAAGTGGTTGTCTATTGGCGTGGCCGGACGAATGCACTCTGCGTGCCAACGTATCAGCAAAAATGGGGCCACCCCGTGTTGATCGGGCGTGATTATTTTGCGGAATTGCGCGCACTGCCGCAGACCGCCCGCGCGCGGACGTTACTCAAGACTCATCCACAGGCTTTGCAAACTGTAGCAATGCAATCGCCAACGATTTTGGCGGACCTAGATACGCCCGCCGACTACCAACGCTGGCATCCAACCAACCCTAATGCTTGATATTTTTTCAACCCTGCAACAATGGGTACAGTCCAATGAGACCGTTGCAATAGCCACCGTTGTAAAGACATGGGGCTCTTCGCCACGACAGGCGGGAGCGATGCTTGGGCTAACGGCAACCGGGCAAATGGTTGGCTCAGTTAGCGGCGGCTGTGTTGAAACGGCAGTTGTGCAAGCGGGGCAGACGGTGTTGGCTGCAGACCAACCGCAGCTCTTGCACTACGGCATTGCCGATGAAATGGCGTGGGATGTTGGCCTCGCTTGCGGCGGTAATGTTGATATCTTTGTGCAACCGTTGACGCAGCTTGCCTTGCCCACATTGCAGGCTGCCATCGCCAAAGAAGAAACAATCGCAATTGCCACGCTCATCGCCAGCACAGACCAAGCTGCAATTGGGCAAACCTGCATCTTGACTAATCACGACGATGATCAGATTGCTCATGAAGATGCTGTCAGCGTTCTGTTGCATGCGCACGCTCAACACGGACTAGCAACAAAGACGTGTGCCTATATCCACATTGATGCGGATACGCAAATTTTTGTAAATGTCATTATTCCTGCGCCCAAGTTGATTGCTGTGGGTGGAGTGCACATTACGCAGGCACTGTTTGGGTTTGCCAAGCCGCTTGGGTTTCGTACTGTTTTGATTGAACCGCGCCAGCTATTTGGGAGTGCAGACCGATTTACGAATGCAGACGAACTCTGTAACCTGTGGCCAGACGCCGCGTTAGACAGCATTGTTATCACCCCCAGCACCGCAATCGCCGTACTCTCGCATGATCCAAAGCTGGATGACCCGGCGCTGATCGCTGCGTTGCAAAGTAAGGCCTACTATGTCGGCGCATTAGGCAGCCGCAAAACGCAAGCCAGCCGCCGGATGCGTTTGTTAGCTGCGGGGGTAGATCAGGCGGCAATTGACCGTTTACATGGCCCCATTGGGCTCAATCTGGGCGGCAGACAACCCGCAGAAATCGCACTGGCGATTATGGCGGAAATTGTCCAAGAACAATATCAGTAACCACCACACTAGTCACCTTTGGGAGGGATTGACGATGGAAAACATTCTACACGGACCAGGATTCTTAGGCACCGCAGGTAACTTTGCGGCAGACATGACGCTGATCATTATGATCCTTGGCGCGTCTATTTTTACCTACGGCGCGTATGTCATGGTCAAGCATGACGACTTCAACAAACACAAGCGCATCCAAACCTTTGGGGCGGTGCTAAACCTGATTATGGTGCTGTGGATGATGGTGTTGCCGTTCCGCGATTTTATTGTGCGTGACAATGGTGGCCCGCGCATTCCACTGTTCTATCAGATTACGATGGCGCACGCGTTCTTTGGCGTGATTGCGATTGTGATTGGGTGGTTCGTGGTGTTGCGTGGACACGGCTTAGTGCCAAAGTTTCTGCAGTTCAAAAACTGGAAAATCTGGATGCGCGGCGCGTATAGCTTATACATGATCGCCACGCTGTTGGGGATTATTGTGTACGTGATTTGGTTTGTTGTTGAGCCAAATCCGCCGACGTTTAAGTAGA
>JAHDBW010000297.1 GCA_020630175.1 Anaerolineales bacterium | reverse complement strand
TTACACTTCAACTTCTTTTTACCAACCGCGCGCTTGCCACGCCATATATAGCGCAATTGAGGCCGCCACAGACGCATTCAACGAGTCAACATGGCCGCGCATTGGCAGGAACATGCGCAGGTCGCAGGTTTTACGCACCAGCGTGCGCAGGCCTTCGCCTTCATTGCCAACGACAAGGCATAATGCGCCGTCTAGCCGCAGCCGATCTGGGGTTTGCGCGCCTTGCCCAATATCTAACCCAACCAGCCAGATATCTTCTTTTTGCAATTGTTTGAGCGCTTGCACCAAGTTCGTGACTTGGGCGACGAGTGTGTGCTCGGCTGCGCCCATCGAGGCTTCTACAACTTCGGCATTGACAGCAGCATTGCGGCGATCTTGCATAATCACGCCATGTACGCCAATTGCATCGGCAGTGCGCAGTAAGCGCCCCACGTTACTGGGTGACTGGATCTGATCTAGCGCCAAAATAAAGGCCGGTTCGCCGCTGGCGTTAGCCCGGTCTAAAATGTCTTCAACATCCACATAGGGATAGTCTGACGCGACCAGCGCGACACCTTGGTGAATTGCGCCTTTAGTGCGGTCATTGAGATGTTGTTTTTCAACGCGCTTGATGCGGATGCCCTGCTTTTGGGCCAGAGAAAAAAGTTCGCCGATGTCACTTTTCGTGGCATCGGCTTTTTTGTCGATCAGGAGTTCGTGTATGTCGCGGCGTTGGGCTTTGAGCGCCTCACGCACAACATTGCGGCGGTAAAGAATTGTCATCAGCAGCGGTTAGCTGGCAATCCTGTATTTGGTGTCACCTTTGCCATCTTCTAGCGACACGCCCAGCTCTTTGAGTTGGTCACGAATTTTGTCGCTCGTGGCATAGTCTTTGTTGATGCGGGCAGCGGCACGCAGTTCAATCAACAGCTTGATGAGACCGTCTTGGCGGTCAGCGGCGTTTTCATCCGCATTGCCAGCCGCAGACGGAACCAAGCCCAACACGCCTTCGACGAGTTCGTCATACAGCGCGATGATCTTTTCTAGCGTGCTTGCGGCAACCGGTGCATCGCCATTGAGAATGGTGTTGACCTTGTGTACAAAATCAAACAGATGCGCAATGGCTTTTGGCGCATTGAAATCATCATCCATTTCTTTGGTGAAGTTGGCGGTGGTTTCGGCAATGATGGCGTCGATGTTACTGTCATCACTTTCGGCAGCACCAGCGCTGCGCATTTGTTGCGCTTGATTGTAGGGTCCCAGCAGGCGTTCCCAGCCTTTTTGCGCGGCAGCAATTGCATCGTCAGAGATGTCAATTGGCCCGCGGTAATGGGCGGACAAAATAAACAAGCGAATGACTTCCGCTGGATATTTCTTGAGCGCATCGGCAATGCGTAATGAGTTGCCAAGGCTTTTGCTCATTTTGACGCCGTCGATGGTGAGTGAGCCAGCCAATACCCAGTAATTTGAGTAGTTTTTGCCGGTCATTGCTTCAGACTGTGCCATTTCACATTCATTGTGCGGGAACATGTTTTCCAAGCCGCCGCCGTGAATGTCAAAGGTTTCGCCGAGGTACTTGGTTGCCATGGCAGTACATTCGATGTGCCAGCCTGGATATCCACGGCCCCACGGGCTGCCCCATTGCAAAATGTGCTCAGGTGGTGCGGCTTTCCACAGTGCGAAATCTTCTGGATTGCGCTTCTCGGTGCGGGTTTCAATGCGGCCACCGCTTTCTTGGTCTTCGATTTTACGGCCAGATAAACGGCCATAATTTTCCCAAGACTTGACATCAAAATAAACAGAGCCATTCGCTTCATACGCATGACCGAGTTCGATCAGCTTTTGCGTGGCTTCGATTTGTTCAGGCACATGGGCCGCTGCGCGCGGCATAATGTCTGGGCGCACGTTTTTTAGCGCGTCCATGTCGTCTAGATAAGAGCGCATGTAGGTTTCTACCACTTGCATTGGCTCAATGCGGTCGCGGCGCGCGCCTTTCAAAATGCGATCTTCACCCGTGTCTAGAATGTGCCCCACATCGGTGATGTTTTGCACGTACGTCACGCGGTAGCCTTTGTGGCGCAAGTAGCGCACAATCACATCCATCGAGGTGTATAGCTTGGCATGCCCAACATGGGCGTGGTCATAAACCGTAGGGCCACAGACGTACATCTTGACCTCACCTTCGGTGATGGGTTTAAAAGCTTCTTTTTTACGGGAGAGAGAGTTGTAAATAGTTAACGACATAGCGTTTCAATTGTCTACCGTGTTGTGGGGGTTGTCAACATTCGGGTTGCCTAAATCATGACATTCCACTTGCTGAGGTAGAGACAAGATCCATCAAACACTTGCGCTTGCGTCTATTAAACAGGCGGTTTAACAACCCTACTAGCTAAAATCGCGCGTTTTGAATATTTCACGGGCAGCAGGCACAGCGGCTAAACAGAGTCTGGCGCGCCAAATGTTTTGGCAAAGGCAGCCACTGCGTTGGCAACACCGTCTTCTGTGTTGAGCTTGGCAGCTAAGGCTTTAGCGTTTGTTTGCATTGCCGGCGTGTTGACGGCTTTAGAAATTGCGTTAGCCAGCTTATTGACCGTCAGTTTTTTGCGCGGGATGGATTTTGGCCCAACGCCTAAGCGCTCTACTTGCTTGCCCCAAAACGGTTGATCGGCAAAGTGCGGCACAATAATAGACGGCACCCCAGCCCGTAAACCGGCCGCCGTTGTCCCTGCCCCGCCGTGATGCACAACCGCCGCCATGCGCGGGAACAGCCATGTATGCGGCGCAGAATCAATCTTGAAGATGTGATCTGGCAAATCCGTATTGCCAATCCCACCCCAGCCACTTAGCAAGAGACCGCGTTGGCCGCTCTTGGTGATGGCGTCAACAATTAGCTGCGTGGTTTTTTCCGGTGCGTTGCTGTTCATGCTGCCAAAGCCAACGTAGACCGGGGGCGGTCCTGCGGCAAGAAATGCAGAGAGTTCAGCTGAAGGTTGCCAATTCTCTGATGGGGGCAAAGTCCAGTACCCGCTGACATTTATGTGTGCGCCCCAGTCTGATGCTTTAGGCACCACGTGCGGACTCACGCCCAAAAATACGGGATAGTCTGACTTGGCAAGCTGCCGAATGGGGCCTAATAGGCCACCGATGGTTTCGGTGCCAAGTACTTTTTTCTGCGCAGCGCGAACGGTAGACCGAATCGGTTGCCATAAGGCTTGCTCGGCCATGATGTGCGTGAAGCGATTGATCGCGGGTAGTCCAAAACTAAGGATGGGCAGGCCGGGGCTTGCAAAATCGCCAGTGCGCAACATCGGTTGTAGGTGCATGACTGCTGAGCGTGCGCCCAGCTTTTCTGCCACTGAATAGCTGCTGCTAGCCAAGAAAGACCATAAGATCACGTCTGCGCCTTCGCACGCAACAAGCGTCTCGCGAAAGCCGCTCTCAATAAAAGGCTTGCCAAGGTCTAACAACTGCTTGGCCATCAACACGGGGTTGGTTTGTTCAGTAACAGTGGTGCCGACTAATAAATCGCGCGGATTGCCAGACAGTGGGAAATAATCAATGTTGTGCTTGGCCGCTAAATCGCCAAAGCCTTCAGAGGCGGCCAAACGCACGGTGTAACCGGCCTGTTGCAAGCCCCGCGCAAGCGCTAGGAACGGCTGCACGTCGCCGCGTGAGCCAATCGAGACAATGGTGACGTTCATATTATGTTTAGTCCAGTGCACTGCTTCGGGTGAAGTTGTGCGGGGTGCCGATCAAGGCTTAGTTTGGGCCGTCTTTTGGCTTTTGAATCGCTTGCAGCGCGGCATGCAGGGCCGCTTCGTGAACACAAGCTTTTACATCCTGATCGTTGGATTCTTCGTAAAGGCCATCTAGCGACTGCAACAGGTTCATAAGCGTGTTGGCGTGCATGCGCGTGTCTCGGGCGCGTTTTTCATCTTTTAGGGCAACCTTGGGCGCAATTTTATTGGTCCAGTGTTGCGCTAAATGATCTAGCGCGAGTTTGAGGTTCCGCAATTCAGTTTCTACCGTTTGCGGGGTTTTAGGAGCGTCTTCGAGTTCTGGTTGTTCTGTCATTATGA
>JAHDBW010000296.1:1766-4071 GCA_020630175.1 Anaerolineales bacterium | reverse complement strand
CCAACAGCAACGAACACAGTAGCGCCAACCGCTACGAAGAAAGGCGGCCCAAAAGGCAATTGTGGGGGCGGAAATGGCAGTGATGATGGCGATACCGCTGGTTGTGACGGCTCAAACAATGACAATCCTGGGGATAACGCAACCGCAACGCCAGAGCCAACGGTTGCAGCGCCAACCGCAACTAGCGTCCCGCCAACGGCAGCGCCAGAGCCAACCGCCGTGCCAACGGAAGACACGAGCAATGGCAACAAGGGCGGCCCAAAAGGCAATTGTGGGGGCGGAAATGGCAGTGATGATGGCGATACCGCTGGTTGTGACGGCTCAAACAATGACAATCCTGGGGATAACGCAACCGCAACGCCAGAGCCAACGGTTGCAGCGCCAACCGCAACTAGCGTCCCGCCAACGGCAGCGCCAGAACCAACGGCCGTGCCAACGGAAGACACGAGCAATGGCAACAAGGGCGGTTCAAAAGGCAATTGTGGGGGCGGGAATGGTGATGATGGCAACACCGCCGGTTGTGATGGCTCTAACAATGACAATGTTGACGATAACGGCGGCAAAGGTGGCAATAATAAAAACGGCTTAGTTGTAATCTTTCCAATTATTGGAATTAGTGAGATGCTCAGAAAAAGCCGTGAAAATACGATTGTAGAGGTGGATCACAAAGATAAAACCTAATACCTACTTACCTTTACCTACAGAAAAACGCTGCATATTGCAGCGTTTTTCGTTTTAAGCAGACTGTTGTTTTGGTTAGTATCTGTCAGCAAAGCACTATAGTTGCATAATGCGCGTTTCTTCCGCATCTACAAATGGGCAAGCGAATGCTTTGTCAGCCTGCGAGTAAAGCAATCAGACTAGCGTTTGAGGTTTGGGTTAGGCTATAAATGGAGACTTGGCGAGAGGGGCCTTTTTAGTCTTAGTGAAGAAAGAATTCATACTGATGCGCTTTAATTGATGATTCTTCTATCTATCCAGCCCTCGCTTGCTCAAACACTTCCGCATACACCTCGTCCCGATCTACGTCTGGTGGGTAATCATGGTCGGCTAATAATTCCATTAACCCAAATTGCAATTCTGCTTTGATGGTGTCGCGGTTGCTCCAGTCGGTATACGCACTAACCTTCGCCACCAGCGCCACGACGGCATCTGCCAGTTCAACCAGCTTGTCTTCCGGATACTCAAAGTCGTATTTGGCAACCATGCTTTTCAAGATGTCATAATACGGATTATGTTGATTGTCACGGTCGGCTCTTAGATCGTCCATGGTTTCCATGGCTTTTTTGGTCAACTGGGCCGCAATGTCTTCGCGCTGTTCAGTCAGATCGCCGCGATTGTTATATTCGTCTACGAGTTTTTCAAAGCGTTCTGAGAACACCGTTGCCCGCGCCCGATTTTCGCCCTGATAGGCTTTGATCTGCTGCTGCAGTAGCTTCAACAACAGCATGATTTTGGTGTTCGGTTCTGGTAGCGCGTCGATCTTGTCCTGATACTCTGGCGAGAATAGATCCACTTCTGTGCGCTGGCCTTGGCCGAGGTTATACACGATGTCTACGCCGCTGCTGTCAAGTGCTTTGGCAATCAGTGTTTTGACCTTGCGGTTCATTTGCATGAGGTCTGGCGCTTCGCCGCGCGTCATTTTGAAAATAATTGACCGCACGGCCACGTAGAAATGCACGTGGTCACGTTGCGCTTGCGTCAGCTTGTCTGACCCGACACAGATGTTGTAGGCCGCTTTGAGTCGCTTGACGTAGCCCATAAACTGCGTTTCTATCGTCTTGGTACGCAGCACATGTTCCACAGCCTTGTTGAGACAGCGCATTTGCGCCAGCGTGTCACCTGAGAAGTAGCCGCTGGTGTCAAATCCGGCGAAGAGTTCAGTGTTTAGCAGCGCTAGGAATTCAACCACCACTTGCAATGATGTTTCAACTTCATCAAGGCCAGAGCCACTATTGCCGCCGTTGTAGTGTTTTAGCGCCTTATTAAGCTGTTCTTTGATGCCAATGTAGTCCACCACTAGCCCTTTGCTTTTGCGTTGGAACTTGCGATTGACGCGCGATATAGTCTGGATTAGATTGTGTCGCTGGATCGGTTTGTCAATGTAGATGGTATCTAAAAATGGCACGTCAAAACCTGTTAGCCACATGTCCACCACAATCGCTATTTTGAAGTTGGACTTGGCCGACTTGAATTGACGATCTAGCGTTTTACGGTCGTCTTTGGTGCCCAGCATGTTGTACAGGTCGGGCGGATCGTCTTTGTGGCGTGTCATCACCATGTTGATGCGCGCCATTGGGAGGAT
>JAHDBW010000296.1:0-1666 GCA_020630175.1 Anaerolineales bacterium | reverse complement strand
TCCCTGAGCTTGTCGGGGAGTTCCCTGAGCTTGTCGAAGGGCGGACTTCGACAGGCTCAGCCCTCCCGTCAAAATCGTCGGCGCTGGCTTGCACTATGGCCCAGTCTGGCCGCAGCGCGATGATTTCTTGATAGAGCGCGTAGGCAATTTCGCGTTTGCTACACACAAACATCGCTTTTCCGGCCACGGTGGTGCCTTCTTCTACGCGTCTTTCATAGTGGGCTACAAAGTCCGCCGCCAACACCTTGAGCCGATCTGGGTCACCCAAGATCTTGTTCATGTGCAGGTTGGCTTTCTTGCTGGCCTCGATGGCGTATTCAGTTGCGCCTTTGTCTTCCGCGCCAATGTAGTACTGCTCAATCGCGTCTAGCGCGTCTTTGTCTAGCGTCACCCGCACAGCGCGGCCTTCGTAGGCAATCGGCACGGTGATCTCATCCCGCACAGATTCGCTCATGGTGTATTGGTCAATTACCTTGCCAAAGACGTCTAGCGTGGCATCGATAGGCGTGCCAGTAAAGCCCACGTAAGTGGCATTGGGCAGCGAGTCGTGTAGATATTTGGCAAAGCCGTAGGTACGTTTGACCTGCCCGTCTTTGGTGACGGTTACTTTTTGGTCTAGGTTGAGCTGACTGCGATGCGCTTCATCTGAGATACAGATCACGTTGGTGCGGTCTGTGAGTAGTTCGGCGTCTTCGGTGAACTTGTGGATGGTGGTCAGGAACACGCCACCGCTAGCCCGACCGCGCAGTTGCTGGCGCAAGTCGGCGCGGCTTTCTACGCTGATCACGGCTTGGTCGCCAATGTAGGTCTTGGCGTTGGTAAACATCTCTGCCAGCTGGTCGTCCAGATCGGTACGGTCGGTAATCAGCACGATGGTAGGACTTCCAAGCTGGATGTTGCGCATCAGCAGGCGCGTGAGGAATAGCATGGTGTAGCTTTTGCCACAGCCCGTTGCGCCAAAGTAGGTGCCGCCTTTCCCGTCGCCGTCTGGCTTCATGTTGTCCAACACGCTGTGATACAACCGATTGGCTGCGTAATATTGCGGGTAGCGACAGACAATTTTAGTTTCACTGCGCGAGGTGTCTGGTAGAAAGATAAAGTTGCGAATCACGCCTAGTAGGCGCGTTTTGTTGAACATGCCTGCAATCATGCTTTCTAGCGCACCTAGTCCGGTCGCATCTGCGGTTTGCGTGCCATCTACCCGCCGCCAAGCATAGAAAAATTCATAATCTGCAAACAGCGACCCCGCCTTGGTGTTGGCACCATCGCTAATGACGCAAAAGGCAGTGTATTTGAACAACTGCGGAATATCGCGCCGATAGCGCACGGTCAGCTGTGTCCATGCTTCGTCTACCGTGGTGTTTTGCCGAATGGCGCTTTTGAATTCAAACACCACCAGCGGCAGACCATTGATGTACAAAATGCCATCTGGAATGCGCAGGTTTTGCCCTTCAATTTCTAGCTGATTGACAATTTTGTAGATGTTATGGCTGTAGCCCGCCTGTTGTGTCGCCATAACGCTGGGCAAACTGTCAGGGTTTGGCTGCCGTAGTGGGATCTGGTTTTCGTAATCGATCAGTTCGATGTAGAGGTCTTGCTGTTTGCTGTCTTCGCGTTTTAGCGTAAACCCGTCTTGCACCAGCTTGAGGATGGCCTTGTTACTCTC
>JAHDBW010000295.1 GCA_020630175.1 Anaerolineales bacterium | reverse complement strand
TTATTTAAGTCGTTCCGCACTTCGCGTTTGGCAATATCTCTTTAAGCGCTTGAAAGCATACGCTCAAGCTACGCACATTGTCAGATGCAAACATCGTTGCGCATTCGTGTATAATCGCACTATGTTATTGCTTAATGCATCAAATTGTATGATGGCTTCGCACCATAATGGAGCCGCTTAACGGAGATTGTTTACGCACCTCCGTTTTTTCGCTTGATCAATTATCTCGCGGCTTCATCCCATGAAGCCGCGTTTTTGCTTAAAAGACGCATATGCCTTTAGTCGCTCATTCCAACTTACCAACTTTTGATAGCCTGCGTGCCCACGGTGAAGAGATTCTGTCGCTAGACCGTGCGCTTTCGCAGGATATTCGCGAACTACATATCGGCCTGCTCAATATGATGCCCGACAAGGCCGTCTCTGTCACTGAAAACCAGTTTATGCGGCTTGTTGGCGGCAGTAATCAGATTGCGCAATTTTATGTGCATCCGTTTTCTATCGAAGGGATTGAGCGCGGGCCAGAGATGCAGGCCTACATTGATGAGTATTATGAAACCTTCGCGCAAATCCGTGAGAAAGGGCTAGACGCGCTCATTATCACTGGGGCTAACCCGGCCACGCCAATTCTGGCCGATGAGCCGTTCTATGAAAGTTTGCGTGAAGTGATTGAGTGGGCCAAACAAAGCGTTACGTCTGTGATTTGCTCTTGCCTAGCAACCCATGCGCTTATGCAGCAGTTACACGGTGAAACGCGCCGCCAATTGCCGCGCAAAAAATGGGGCGTCTACAGCCATCGCGTTACGGGGACCAATCATCCGCTGCTGCGGGGCATCAATACCCGCTTTGACGTGCCGCACTCACGCAACAACACCATCTCACGTGAGCAATTTGTGCGCACCGGGCACCAGATTTTGGTCGAAAGCCGTGAAGCAGGCGTCCACTTGGCCGTCAGCAAGGATTTGTTCCGCCGGGTGTACTTTCAAGGGCATCCAGAATATTTCATCAACAGCTTGCTAAAGGAATACAAGCGCGAAGTGCAGCGCTATTTCCGTGGCGATCGGGCTGAATTCCCACCCCCACCAGAAAATTATCTGACCCCAGAGGCCGCGTCACTAATTACTGAGTTCTGGTTTGCGGTGACTAAGGCCAACGAAGCGGGCACAGAACGCCCGCCATTCCCAGAAAAAGCAATCTTGGCACATCTAGATAACACCTGGGTAGACACTGGCAAAGCAATTTTCAATAACTGGTTGGGGTTAGTCTATCAATTGACGCATGTCGACCGCACAAAGCCCTTCCACGACAACATCGATCCCAACGATCCGCTCAATATGCGCGGTAAGTTACAAACCCGTCCATTGTGGAACATCGGCTGGGGAGATATGCCGCGCTAAATAAAAAACGGCTGATAAAAGATAGGGGTGCCCAGCGCGCACCTCTGTCTTCAGCGCTTAGAAACTAGCGGATAGCGGTTGTGTTTAGCACCTGTGGTTCGGTTCAACCGCTATCTCTTATTTTCTAACTTCAGTATTGAAGCATATTGCAAGCTGCCCACAAGGCACTTTGTAGAAAACCTAACCAAAGGAAATTAACCTCCCATGAAAGATGAAACGATTGCCATCCATACCGGGTATACATCCGAAGGCACCACAAAAGCTGTTGCCGTGCCAATTTATCAAACCATTGCCTATGAATTTGATAACGCACAACACGGCGCAGACCTGTTCAACCTAGCCGTGCCGGGCAATATTTACACGCGGATTATGAATCCCACCACCGATGTGTTGGAACAACGCGTCGCCGCTTTAGAAGGCGGGATTGCCGGTCTCGTTGTGAGTGCCGGTAGCGCTGCAATTACGTACGCCATCCAAACCATTACAGAAGCTGGCGATAACATCGTGTCTGTGCCACTGCTTTACGGTGGGTCTTACACCCTGTTCCGCCATATGTTCCCAAAACAAGGCGTAGATGTGCGCTTTGCAAAAGACGACTCGCCAGAAGAAATTGGCAAACTGATTGATGGCAAAACAAAGGCTGTTTACTGTGAATCAATTGGGAACCCAGCTGGCAACATTGTTGACCTGAAGGCGCTTGCGGATGTTGCCCACAAAAACGGCGTACCGCTAATTGTAGATAACACCGTTGCAACGCCAGCCGTAATCAAGCCAATTGAACACGGCGCAGACATTGTGGTGCACTCTCTTACCAAATATATTGGTGGGCACGGTACTTCTATGGGTGGCATTATTGTGGACAGTGGCAAGTTTGACTGGGCAAAACACTCAGATCGCTTCCCAATGCTTACCTCGCCAGAACCGTCCTATCATGGCGTTGTTTATACCGAAGCCTTTGGCCCCGCCGCCTACATTGGCCGCGCCCGTACCGTGCCATTGCGCAACACGGGCTCTGTAATTAGCCCATTCAATGCGTTCCTCATCCTGCAAGGCTTAGAAACGCTGACCTTACGCATGGAACGCCACGTCTCCAACGCCAAGACCGTTGCTGAGTTCTTAGAACATCACCAAAACGTGTCTTGGGTGGCTTACGGCGGGCTAAAAAGCTCACCTTACTATGACCTTGCGCAAAAGTATTGCAATGGCGGGCCATCTGCGTTGCTCTCCTTTGGCGTGAAAGGCGGCTTTGAAGCCGGTGAGAAATTCTACGATGCGCTAAAAATCTTCAAACGCTTAGTGAATATTGGCGATGCGAAGTCACTGGCAGCACATCCGGCCTCCACAACGCACCGTCAGCTAAACGACGAAGAGTTGGCAAATGCTGGCGTTAGCCCAGACCTCATCCGCCTGTGTGTTGGCATTGAAAATATCGACGATATTTTAGAAGACTTAGACCAAGCTCTACGTGCCTCTGCTGCGTAATATTTTCAAATTGCAACTTAAATAAAAAAACGCAGTCTGACGACTGCGTTTTTGCATTAAACCAAAGTGCTATAACGGTTAGCCGCGATTGAGCAGCCCCATCACCATATTGATCGCAAATAGCAAGACTAATGCGCCAATGAACGCAGTAAACAGGCTACCAAGGATGCCAGCACCAAAAATGCCTGCCGCCATTTCTCCAATTAGCATGTTCCCTACAATGCCGCCAACAATCCCCACGACAATGTTGCCGATGAGACCAAAGCGATCGCCCATAATCATGTCGGCTAGCCAGCCAGCGATGGCGCCGATAACGATTGCATAAATAAAACCCATAAGTTGTAACCTCCAAAGTGTTGACGAATGGTGCTGCAGCTAATACAGCCTTCACTATGTTTAACAACAAAGTCGTGAAAAAGTTACATTTTTCGCTTTAGATCATTACCAATCCTCTATTTTTGAAAAGTCTTTACGAGACGAATGGCTATGCTAAACGCATGTTAAAACAAAAGCGCCGACCGTAACCGGAGTCAGCGCTTTCAGGAGGGAGGGAGATTGCTAGTCAGTGATCAGGGAGATCACTACTATACGAAGTTATTTCTTCGTTGCTATCTATATAGACCCCATAATTTCAAATAAGATACACCCAGTTTTTTGCAAACTTTTGTTGCTGTTGCAATTTTGTATTGCAAACGGGAATTTTTACCGTGTCTACTAGAACAAACCGGCATAGAGCGCATAGCCCAGCACCACAAACAGGCACCCAACAATGCCCAGCCCAATAGCTAACAACCACATCACAAGTGAAGATATCCCTTTAGAAGACTTCTTTTTGGTGTTCTTCTTGAGCACCTGCTCTACCATCTGAGAGGTTTCAACTGGTTCTGGCTCTTCTGGCGCTACAAAGCGCGGATTGTCATCAACAAGCTCTGCTGGCTTGATCTTCTTAGTCGTTTGTACAAAGTCTTCAAAGTTTGGCGGCTTGAGATCGCCCGTGTCTGCGCCGATATCCGGTGCGTGGAGATCGTCTAGATCTAATTCAGCGGAGCTAGTCTTATCGGCTAACGTTTCGAGTGCCTCCAAGCTTAGATCCTTCTTGCTAGCAACTTGCGCATCTGTGCCAAAATCTGGCATTTCTAGTTCACTAGCGGGCAAGCTTGCGGCGAGTTCAGCCTTAATATCCGGCGTTTCAATTGC
>JAHDBW010000294.1 GCA_020630175.1 Anaerolineales bacterium | reverse complement strand
GTAATGGTTTATTTGCTTCAGCGCCCATTGATTTAGTACACTTAGAACATTACAACTTCTTAACCTTTCCTTTTCGTACTTACCCATAGTGGTTAAGCCAATTGGCTTTAACAGACTACGGCAAATCTTTTCTTACATCACAAAAATCCTAAATAGTGTGGACACAATTGTTAATTGCTGTGCCGCGTACAGTCATGATTCCAGTTATTACATTACTGCCTGATCCGTTGTTAATCGCAGTTACATTGCTTTTGAATGCGTTTGCTGCCATGGCGCTGTTTTCTATTAACGCGCCATTGCTTGCAAATTGGAAGAACAATGATGCATTGGGGCGACTGTTTACGATTAAAACGATGGTGTTTAAGATGTGGGTGTTTGCGTTATTGATTGCAAAGATTCTGTCGCTTAATACCGTTGGATTTCCGGTTGCTGGTGTTTCAGAGGCACAGCCCATTGTTTTATGGTTGGTGCTATTTTCTGGCGCGGTCTTCATATTTACAGGGATTGTGACAGTTCACTTTTGCTTTGTTTTAGGGAAAAACATGCACACCCGTTGGGCCAAACAATACTTATTGTTTGGCTACCTGTGGTGCGCTGCGTTAGCGGTAATCGTGCTTATTTGGCCGCATTTGTTGATTGAAAACTTCATCATTTCGCGCACGCTAGATATTGGGTACACGCCAAACCTGATTGGGGTTATCTTATTCTCCGGCACAATTGTGTGTTGGGTGTATGGGATTTACTTGCTGATCAAGTATCGTGCGAGCAAAATGCACTGGCTGTGGCTTAGCGATGCGTTAGTGCTCGCGAGCATTATTGTGCAGACAATTGTGCCGACCGTTGTCAATACTTGGTTTGTCTCTAGCTTGATTTTGCTGGGTGCGCTGAGCGTTTTATATTTCTATCAACGCAGTGATACCTTAAACCTGACACGCCGGGCGATATTGTCTAGTGAAGATAGCTTGCAAGGTGCGCAATACAATCTAAGACGTACGCAGGCGCTAAATGAAGTCAGCCAAATTCTGACGCGCCAATCAAATCATGCGCAAGCGTGGATAAATATTTCTACGCAGGTGAAAGATGTTATTGCTCTTGATAAGCTCAATATCATTATTTTTGACGAGGATATTTCAGCGATTAAGGCTGTATTTGATTCAACAACAATGTCTTTAACCCCCAGCGAAAACTTACCCAGCTTAGCGTTGCTTAAGCAGGGTATTTTGGGATGGGTTCTTGAAAATCGGTGTTCGGCGATATCTTCTGGGTTGCAACCAGATCCGCGTGAATCTGAAGCGCTACAACAACATCGGGTTGAAACCGGAATCGGACCGATACTGATCACTCCGCTGATTTATCAGACTATTTTAGTGGGCGCTATTTTGATCACGCGCAATCAGCCAGCAGATGATTTTGTGTCAGATGATGTTGCGTTTCTTGAGTCGGTTTCCCTACAAATTGCGAGCATGGTGGTGACGCAGCGGGCGACTGAGCAACTTACATTTGCCCTAGACAATACGCAGTTGGCGTTAGACCGGACGCAAACCCTGCAAAATGTGAGTAAGGCCATCAATAAGAGCCTAAATCAAACCGATTTGTTGCAAGCCGTGATGCGCGAAACTGACGCTGCAATTGCATTGAGAACGACTGTTGTTGCCGTTGTGGACGTACCGCAACAAACGATATTGAACTATGTCTACAAGCGCACTGGCCCTGACGCACAAGCCCCAGTGGCTTTAACACGAATTTGGCAAGAAGATAGCCTTATTGGCTGGGCCCTGCAAAACAAGCAGTTGCTAATTTCTAGTAAAGATGGCATTGATACGCGTCAAAGCTTGCAGTTGGCCAAAGAACGTAGCACCAGAAACGTTGGCTGCATTATTGTTGCCCCGATTTTGCATAATAACGAAGTGCTGGGTTTTATTACTATCTCCCGGTCGATGCAGCAGCCAGACTTTTCGCAAGCGGATATTGATTTGTTGGCGGCAATTGCAGACTTAACGGCTGTGGCGCTACACAATAGTTTACTTTTAGAGCAACAGCAGCA
Source organism: Anaerolineales bacterium (assembly GCA_020630175.1). Lineage (GTDB taxonomy): Bacteria > Chloroflexota > Anaerolineae > Anaerolineales > UBA6668 > JAHDIM01. The sequence continues at coordinate 2,053 of JAHDBW010000294.1, read as the reverse complement.
GGCCAGAACGCGTGCAGAGCTGATGTTTAACGTTGCGCAAACAAGCACACAAGATATTGATTTAGATGGGTTGCTGAACGTCATCTTAGAGCGTTATGTGCAGCAGGTACAACCGAAGTGGACGCGCCTACACTTACTAGATTTTGACGAAGAAAAGGTCATTCATGATATTGGGTATGGTGAAGGTATCCCGCCGAGTAACTACACATTTGCAGAATTGATGACCATGTTTATTGGTTACTGCACGCTGAATCGGGTGCCACTTTTATCGCAAAAAGGCGCTGACGATGCGCGTCATCATGCGCCTGCACAGTTGCGCCGCAAGGCCCTTGGTATTGGGTCTACAATGGTCGCCCCGCTAATACATCAGAATAACGTTCTTGGTGCTATCTCAGTGTATGCAGCGATTGATGATAAAGACTATACCGATACGGACTTAGACTTGCTGGTGGCACTTGCTAACCAAATTGCAAGCACGATTTCTCATTTCTATGCAGTTGAGCAAGTGCGGCAGAGCGAAAATCGATTTCGTGCTTTGATTCAGCATGCGCCGGACGCAATTTTGATTTTAGATGTTGAAAAGAATCGCTTTATTGCCGCTAATCCGTTGGCCTGCGCCTTATTTACACGTTCACTAAATGAATTTTTAGAATTGGATCCGATAGAGTTGTATCCTAAAACGGATATTGATATTGCGATCGAAGTGCGCGCAGAGGCGATCGCTCATACCTTCGAACTGGGCCAATTTACTTCAGAGCGCTTATTTATTACTGCTGAAGGAAATCCATTTCCGGCTGAAGTGCGTTTAGTTGCGCTGCCGGGACCAAATCGATTGATCAGAACAAGTATTGTTGATATTACTGACCGCAAGCAACAAGACGCTGCAATGTTGCAGTCTCAAAAACTTGAGAGCTTGGGCGTCATGGCCGGCGGGATCGCCCACGATTTCAATAACCTGCTATTAGCAATGATGGGGCAATCTCAGATTGCGCAGCGCCGCATGGAAGAAGGCCACCCCGCACGCCGAAATATCGCAAAAATAGAAAAGGCAGCGCAGCGCGCTTCTGAGCTTACGCGCCAAATGATGGCTTACTCCGGTCGCGGCCAGACGACAGAATACTTAGCCATTGATATCAACGCATTGATTGACGAAAACGCCGAATTGCTCCGGGCAACAATCCCAAACACAATTCAACTCCATACTGAGTTTGATGCTGACTTACCCAATGTGATTGGCGAGCGTGGCCAGATTCAACAGGTCGTCATGAATATGATGATCAATGCAAGTGAAGCTAGTGGCGCTGAAACTGGAGACATCTGGGTAAAAACTGACTTGTACCGGCCAGATATTACAGCCCTGCCCTCTTGGCAGGTGATTACGCCCACCTTTGAAATAGGTAACTACGTGCGCCTAACGTTTAAGGATAATGGCTGTGGCATGTCTGCGGAAACGGCCGCCCGGATTTTTGATCCCTTTTTCACCACGAAACATTCTGGGCACGGTTTAGGCTTAGCCGCCGTATTGGGAATTATCCGCTCGCATAGCGGGAGCATTCGAGTGCAGAGCGAAGAAGGGGTCGGTACAGCGTTTGAGATTGTATTTCCAACGGATCAACGCACACAACCAACAGCCGCACCAAAGAAACCAGATGTTGTATTAGATCATTTAGCTGGCCGTACTATTCTGGTCATTGATGATGATGAGGCCGTGTTGGAGACTGTTATTGAAACATTGCGTTCTTATGGAATGCAGGTGCATAGCGCGCTTTCTGGGGCAGCCGGAATCGAAATGTTCAAACAGCATCAGTCGGCTATTGATCTGACTCTAATTGACGTGTCTATGCCTGGAATTAGCGGTGTTGATACGATGCGTGCACTGCATCATATTAACGAGTCGCTACAGGTAATTCTTTCTTCAGGCTATAACCGCCTAAATGCGGATAAAGTTGCTGAGATTGAAGACAACGTGGCATTTTTACAAAAGCCGTATCGATCTGAGCAATTACTCGCGAGTATTAGCGGTGTTTTGGCACAGGACGCCTAACACACTCCT
>JAHDBW010000293.1 GCA_020630175.1 Anaerolineales bacterium | reverse complement strand
CTATTCCAAAAGAGACCGTCTTTGTCGCGGTAAAGTCAACAGAAGCAGCGCTTGCAAATCGGGTTGATGTTTACGGCACCAGGCCAGGGTGGCCTTGCTGAGTATAAAAAACGCTGTATTTATCACATAGCAGCGCATCGCGTTATCCAGAACTCAGGTTATGTGACAATTTTATTATTCGGTGCTACGGGATATAAACAGTTACGGTTCTGTAGCCTAATACCGAATATTCACCTCGGTGCCAATCTCAGCCCACATCCATAGGCGCTCTGCTTCAACCACACCCAACACAATACAACCGTAACTGACCGGCGTACCTAAATAGCCAGACCATAACCGGCTCCCGTCCGGCTGGATTGGCAACGAGTGGAAGCCATTTTCCAAGCCTCCCGCATAGTAAATCCCTAGCCAGTGTGGCATCCAAATGTTCCAAGTAGAACCATATGCATTTGGAATTTTGCTTTGAATATAGAAGGTACCAGTGCGCGTGCCTAGCCCCGGCGAGCCGGTGCTCACAAGCGCTGTCCAAATCATCGCGTCGCCTTCGTAGACATAAATACGTTGTTCAGAGATATCCACGAGGATGCTTTTATAAGCCGTAACAACCGGTGCAGTTGAAGCCGCTAGCGGACTACCTCCAGGGATAGTAAGCCGCTGGCCAACATACACAAAGTTACTATTTTTCAGGCTATTGGCTGTTGTAATTGCGTGGATTGTTGTCCCATACTGCAAGGCCAAGCTAGCGAGCGTATCGCCTACAGCAACCGTATGCTTTACCGCTTCGCCAGCAGCTGGGGCAATTTCACCACTGTATTGGTTGCCACTAGCGCCTGATGGCAGGCTTAACACTTGCCCCACTTCAATACGCGTCGGATCAAGCAATTGATTGAGATCCGCTAACACTTGCCAAGTTGTGCCATAGCTAGTTGCAATTCGATGCAAGGTTTCACCACGCTGTACAACGTGCGTGGCGTCGCTCGCCTCAACGGCAGGGGCGGCGGTGGGGGCGATTGTTGGCACGCTAGTTGGTGCAGCTGCTTCAGTCGGCTGGATTGTGGGTGTGCTAGGGGCAGACGCAGCTGTCGGAACAGGCACTGCGGTTGCGGCTGGTGCACTGTCGTTAAGTCCCGGAATTACAAGCACTTGCCCAATGTAGATTTGGTTGCCTGCAATGCCATTCGCCTGTGCAATTTCAGTCCAGCTGATGCCGTACCGCAACCCAATGCGAAATAAATTTTCACCAGGTTGCACGGTATGCTCTGTTTGGTCTTGCGCCACGGCAGTTGAAGCAATGGCAAACGTCGCAACGAGCAAAATAAGGAACCGAATAAGTTTGTAATAGTGGCGCATAAGCATTTGACCCTGAGTAACAGCTAATCCTAAACCCACACACTTACAACCGTGTCCTGAGCTAGCAATCTGCCTAAAACATAGACAATTGCTGCGGTGGTTGTAAGGGTGTCACTGGCAATCCGGCCAGTTCTTTGAATTTATTGCAAGATCCGGGCGAGAAGTTCGCATACTCATTATTGAAGAAGCCATACACTTCGGTCAATTCGGACTTATGGGCTAGGAGCTGATCCAGCCACCATTGTAGATTTTCCGTCTGATCGATAATTTCATGGTCGTGACGGTAAGGAAATCGGCCATGGTCACCTATCCAACGGACATACGTAAAATCGGTTGTGCGGTGAAATTCACGCGGAACTGGTGCATATTCTGTTGCGCACCATGCTACCCCGTGCTTGGCTAAGATGTCAGTAGTGCTTGGTACATACCAAGACTTATGTCGGAACTCCACTGCATACAGCGTTGGCTTAGACAGGTTACCTAGAAACTCATCCAAAACCGACTGTTGTGATGCGCTGAAATCTGGCGGCAATTGAATGAGGATCACGCCCAAGCGCGTGCCCAGCGCACTGATTGCTGCTACAAATTCGGCCATTGGTTTTGCCGCCCCGCGCAGCCGCAATTGATGCGTAATCAGTTTGGGCGTTTTTGGGCAAAATTGAAATTCTGGTGGGGTCAGCGACCGCCAACGCGTAATGGTCGACGCGCGCGGCGTGCCATAGAAAGTTGTATCTAGCTCAACCGCATTGAACACGTCTGCATAGCGTGACAAATAATTACGCGTTGCTAAGCCTTCTGCATAAAATACGCCGTGCCAATCGTCATGTGCGTAGCCCATTGTTCCAAGATGAAAATCCATAGCGTTATTCCTCTCATAAAGTTTACGCTGAACAGGCCATTTAGGCCGCCAGATTCTGGCCACCCCCCAATATTCAAACCCAATTGGCTTGCACCTGTTCCTGCCCGACTCTTTTCGTATAATACAAGCTATGGCTAATCGCATTGCATGTATCGACTCGAATGGCAAATTGCTAACGATGGATCCCTACGGCGGGAATATCAACCGTTTAGGGTACGAAAGCCTGTTTTACCAATTCCCAGCTTGGTCGCCAAATGGCAAAAAGCTGGCCGTCTTGGCAAACAGTCGTGAGCAATCGTCTGTCTATGTGATGGCAGACCATCCTGACTCAATCTTGACGTCACTTTTTGAGGGCATCACCGATGCAGCGTTTTACCTGTATTGGCGGCCAGACGGGCAAGCAGTGACCTTTATCACTACGCATCCGGTTTCAAAAATGGCGCTGCGTATGTCTAGCGTGGATGGCAAAGAAACCGAAGAGTTGTTACAAGGCATTCCCTGCTTTTGGCAATGGTCGCAGGACAGCAACGGGTTTCTATATCACGTGGGTGGTAATGATGACAATGCTGAACTGGCATACCATGCCCTACATGATGAAGAAAATGACATCATGCTTGATGAGCCGGGTATTTTTCAATCACCGGGTATTTCAGCGACTGGTGACTTTTGGGCTTATTCCACCTTGGATATGGCAAACAAAAGCCAACTGGTGATTGATGGTAATTCAATTGCCTCTCGCCAAACCATCTCTCACAAAGGCGTTTTAGCCATGACGTGGAGCCCGGTGTTAGATGAACTGGCCTTTGTTTCACCGCAAGACAATGTGCGCTACTGGTATGGCCCGCTGCAAATTCTCAATGCGCTCTCTGGCGAGCAACGCGTGCTCACTGAAGAGCAAGTTGTCGCGTTCTTTTGGTCGCCCAATGGGCGTTACATCACGTATATCACAGTCAAGCCATCGCAAGATATTGTTGGCCAACTGCAAGAAAAGACCATCTACACCAATGGTAGCGCCCCGCCGCGCCAACAGGCCACCCGTGATGAAAAGCGTATTCCTTTCTTGTTATCTGTTGTGGAAGTTGCGACAGGTATCAAGCGCGAGTTAGCAGAATTCCATCCTGTCCCAGTGTTGATCAACCGCTTTTTGCCATTTTTCGATCAATACGCGCATAGCCATCAACTCTGGTCACCGGACAGCACTGAATTTGTGTTCCCAATTTTAGAAACTGAAGATACATCAAAAATTATGGTGTACCCCATTGATGGCAGTCCCGCGCGGGAAATTGCCGATGGTCTCATGGCATTTTGGAGCCCCGTATGACAACCCAACCAGAACTCACCTTAGACATTTGGTCTGACTTTGCTTGACCGTGGTGTTACTTAATAGCCTCCAGTTTGGATCGGCTGCAAACAGACTACAACACCACCGTCCGCTGGCACTCTTATGAACTGCGCCCGGCAAATGCCGGCCCGCTTGATCCAGCTTATGTGAAGAAAATTCTTGCGGCTCGCCCGCAAATGGAAGCCGTTGCCAATCGTGACTACGGCGTAACCATCAATCCTGGCCCCTTTGGCTTCAACAGTCGCCCGGCGCTTATTGGTGCTAAATTTGCCGAAGCGCAAGGCAAAGGCGCTGCGTATCACGAAACGGTGATGAAGTCTTACTGGACAGACGCAGTCAATATTGAAGATATTCCAACGCTCACCGCATTGGCTGTAGACATTGGGTTAGACGCAGACGCATTTACAGCAGCCCTCACTGATCCAACGCTCGATAATCAAGTCACGATGGATATCATGCAAGCCGCGCAATACGGCTTAGGCGGAGTACCAGCCACGGTTATCAATCAAAAGTATTTAGTATCCGGCGCGCGCACTGCAGACGGCCTACGTGAAGTATTTGATAAGATTTT
>JAHDBW010000034.1 GCA_020630175.1 Anaerolineales bacterium | reverse complement strand
AGCAACTGTTCAAACTCTGTTGTGAGTAACTCCCAATCGCAATTGGCTTCAACAAAAGCCCGCGCTTGTTGCCCAACCCCCGCGCGATAATCAGCATCTAAGAGCCGCTGCAACGTCGCTAGTAATTCCGGCGCTGGACAATAGAGCACACCATTGCCGGGCGGGATATCTTCCATGACGCCCGGCAATTCAGACGCTAAGACTGGCCTGCCAGCCGCCAAATACTCATAGGTCTTGATTGGCACAATATCACGCATCACGTCGTTGATTTCGGCGTACATGAGGCAAACATCCGCCAGCGCCATATAGGCAGGCATGTCATCGTACGGTTGGCGGCCAGTAAAGATTACGCGGTCACCAAGCGCAGAGGCCGCATGCAGGTTACGCAGGCGTTCAGCGGCATCCCCACTCCCAACAATCAGCAGCTTGACGTTAGCTGGCAGATTTTTTAGCTGCTGCATGATCGTATCAATCCCCGCAAAGTGATATAAAAAGCCAACAAAGCACAACACAATATCAGTCTCGGCCAAGTTCCATTTTTCACGCAAATACGTGACGTCAATGTCGGGGTGGAAGCGGTTTAAGTCAACGCCGGTGCGAATGGTGTCAACCGTAGCAGCCTGTGCGCCGTGCGCAATACCGTATTGTTCCAAGCGTTTATTGATATAGAGTGTGCGGGTGGCGCGGGCAAGCAAGAACTGCTCAATTGGGCGCGCAATGCGCTGCGCTGCTTTAGACGGGATTAACGTTGGCAGCGCATCAATCACATGCATTAGCATTGGCACGCCAAACCGCTGTGCTTGAAGCTGGGCAGGCAACCCTGTAGAAAGGGCGTAATTGATTATGACGTCCGGCTGTTCAGCGCGAATAAATTTTGCAACCTGTCTAAAAAATGAAGGCACAGAAAGCAAGCGTGAAATTGCTGGCAAGCGAATGGTGCCGGGGCGAATAACATTGATGGTGACATCGTCAAACACGCGTGACACGGCAATTCTAGTTGTGCGTTGGAGTAGAGCGCCTTTCGGCCAGGCGGCGTAATCAATCTCAAAATCCATGACTGTTACCGAATGACCGCGTTGCACTAAGCGCTCAAACAAATGATGCTGCTGATGCGGGCCACGCAAGGCCCAATCTGTTTCTTGAATAACGAGCAGTTTCATTAGGGGTGCAATACAGGGTAGACTGCTAGTCCGCCTTCTGGGGCATACCATGGGTCGCCAAACAACGTGCGATCTTGCAATTGTGTGGCAAGTAAGTCATCGCGGCCTAAATCGCGATACAACCGTGCAATCCAAGAGCCAATGACCACATAGTCATACTCGGCTAAATCTGCATGCGACTCAAGATAGTAATAGTCAAACGCCTCATCACCTAGGTAATACTCTAAGCGCCCGTCTGTGCTGAAAATGCGCGGGGAGCCCGGTAGAGACTGCAAATATTCAACCGTCGGATATAAATCTGTTTTGGCACGCGTTAGGCGCTCGGCATAGGTTGCCGTTGGCTGCCTGACCCATTGCACAAGTCCGCCAAGACGGGCTTCATAAATGCCTAGTAATGTCAGTGCAAGGACTGAAACAATAACGCCAGCTTGCAGCGTTGTAGACCATTTTCTATCGCCAATCAAATGCGAAATTGCCGCGCCGCTCAACATTGCGTAAAAAGGCAATACGGTTACTAAGAAGCGCGCATCGTAAGAGAAATTGAGCCACCACAGCAAAAGAAAGGGCACAATCCAAAGCCAGACGATGACTATTTTCTGTTGCCGCCACAGCCAAATAATACCGGCGCAGCCAATGAGGTAAATCGCAGCGCTGAGCGTCCCAAAATCAGCGTAATTACTAACAAAAGGGATCAGTTGGATAAACGTGCGCGCTGCCTGCTCGGTATAAAACGCCGGTGGTGTGGCCAACGCTTCTTGCCAACTGCCAAAGATAATGGCGTTCCGCACATACCACCAGCCACCAAACACAATTGACATGACTAATAGCAAAATGCCATCGGCAATAATATGCATGGTGATGCGCGGCTGTTTGCGATCGAACCGAATAATGAGTTGCCACAGCATAATGACAGCTAAGCTTGGCAAAATAGCCAGCCCGCTTTGCTTGATCCACATCGCAAGGCCAGTGACAATGCCAGCCAACGCGGCCCACCCCCAACGCTGCTTTTCCACCCACATATCAATTGAGTAAGCTGCAATCAAGAAGTAAAGCGCCGTCGGGATATCTAAATATGCAAACCCTGACCACTTGATATACAGCGGCGTTGTGGCTAGGACTAAGACAGTCAGCCATGCGGCTTGCCGGCCAAACCAGCGCGTTGCAAGTGCAAACGTCATCGTGACAGAAAGCACCGCATATAAGAACGGAATTAGCTTAGCAAGTTGCTCTTCAAACAGCACATCAAATTGCAAAATCGCGGCAAAAGACGTTGGTAACCACGCCGGGTAACCATCAGCGTTATAGCCATTCAGGCGGCCAAGTTCGAGCATTTCTTGCGCGGTAAGTGCGTAACGGTTGAGCGTATCATCGCCAATAAAGGGGTAGTATGTCACGTGCCCACCCACCACAAGCAGCACCAGCAGCAAACACAGCAAGCAGGCCCACTCAAATGGTGACGCTGGCATACGTAACGTGCGGTGGCGTTCAAAGCGGCGGACTTCCACGGCAAACCCAAGCACGCCAAGCACCGTAAATAAACCAAGCGTCGAGATCGGCGAGATCGGAATCAGTAGGCCTAGTCCGTAGAACAAAAGCGTGCCAATCCCAACCGAAACCGCCGCCCCGATGGAGGCTCGCAGCGTAAAGCTATGTTTTGAAAGCGCGTTGAAACTGAATGGCATCAGCCAAGTACACAACAGGAGCAATGTGCAAACAGCAAGGCTAATATTCAGCATAAAAGAAGAAATGGCGGCTGTAGCAACCGCCATTCAAAACTAGAAAGTCAAAATAATCGGGGTGCGCATCGCATCTTCTAGTGCGGCGCGGTTTTCTGCAATTTCGTTGATCACAACATCGTGTGCAACTAAGACAACCAACGCATCGGCGTCGGCCACAATATCAGTTAAGGCGTCGTAGGCCATGCTTTCTACAAGCGGATCGTAATGGGTAACTGCGTAACCATCTTCAGCCAAAATCTCTACGATTTCATTCGCTGGGCTCTCACGCGTGTCTTCAACATTGGGTTTGTAAGACGCCCCAATCATCACTAGCTTGGGCGCATTGACATTGCGAACAGCTTTACGAATTTTGGCAGCAACGCGGGCTGGCATCTCTTGATTGACCTGCCGCGCCGTCATAATCATGCGCGAGTTGATTGGATCAACCTCTTTGATAAACCACGGGTCAATTGGAATACAGTGCCCACCAACGCCAATGCCCGGAGACAGCACGTTTACACGCGGATGTCGGTTAGCTAGGCTAAAGGCTTCAGGGCCATCAATGCCGAGCGTTTCTGCAACAGCGTTGAGTTCATTGGCCAATGCAATGTTGATATCACGATATGTGTTCTCAACCAGCTTGCAGAATTCGGCTGTTGTATCACTTGTTTGGAGCAGTTCACCTTCTACAAAGGTGGCGTAAATCTCAGTTGCCAAGCGGCGGCTGGTTTCATCTTCTGCGCCAATAATGCGATCATTGTGCACAATTTCGTGGAACACGTTGCCCGGCAAAATGCGTTCAGGGCAATGCGCTAAGAATAGATTCTCGCCAACTTTCAGGCCAGACTTTTCTAAAATCGGCGTGAGCACTTCTTTACAGGTTAGTGGTGGCACCGTGGATTCAAGCACGACCAAATTACCAGCTTTGAGATGTGGCACAATAGCTTCAGTGGCGCTAATGACCATGCTGAGGTCGGCGATCTTTTTGCGCTCATCTAGCGGGCTGGGTACGGCAATAAAGAAAATGTCGGCGGCAGTTGGCGTTGTTTGCGCGCTAAGGTTGGCCCGCACCTGCGGCTCATCAAGAATGGCCTGCAACTCATCTTCTTTGATGTGCATGATGCCTTCATTGATCGCCTTGACGATATTCTCATTGATATCCACACCAATCACGGTATGCCCAACGCGTGCCATCAAAAGAGCGGCCGGTAGGCCAACATACCCAGTCCCAACAACAACGACTGTTTTTGGATCTGCAACCATCATTATTTCACCCCGTAAACGGCCTTTTGCCATTCGATGGTGTTTGGAATACCTTCTTCTAAGCCAACGGTATAAATGTGATCAAGATCTGCAATTGCGCGTGAAGCGTCGCCTTTCTTGTCACGGGTGTTGTGGCTTTCAACTTCTACGTAAGACACTTGCGAATCGTCTTTGCCAAGGTAATTCAAAATCATGTCAGACAGTGATTTGATGTCGTGGTATTCCTCACCAGCAATGTTATAGACCTCGCCAGCTTTGAAATACTTAGGTTCACAAATGTTTGCCAATGTACGAACCGTATCCGTAATGTACGTTGAAGTGCGATGGTGATTCAGATAAACCGTATAAGGAATATCATGCAGTGCGCGATAAATAAACTGGCAAATGACGCTGCGATACTCTGAGTAAGGTTCGCCCGGGCCATAGGTGTTGAACAAGCGCACGCGCACCGTTTCTGTATCGAAACGATCTTGCGAGTTCATAATTTGCATCTCATTGACCCACTTAGAAATGGCGTAGTCATTCATTTGACGAATTGGCTGCTGGATCAACACATCTTCATGCATTACCTGATCCCAATCGCCATATACTTCTGAGCTGCTGGTGTGCATCAAGCGGAATTTGCGTTCTTCTTGGAAGCGCAAGATGTTCTTCATCCCGACTCCGTTGGTGCTCCACACTTTTTCGTAGTGATCTTCACCATTCCAACGCCCAAATTCAGCGGCGAGGTTATACACAAATTCAGGTTCAACACGATCCATCACCGCTTTCAGTTGACGATAGTCGCCAATGTCGCAGCGCATATAGTTTGGACCGGGCGCATGCGGTAGGTCACAGACCCAAACATCATGGCCGTTTTCACGCAGTTTTTTCGTAAGTGGGGTTCCGACAGCACCAAGGCCGCCTGTAACAAGAATTTTCATTTAGAGAGGAATGCTATTCGTAACAGTCTGTAAAATTTTATGCGCCCGTGCGTCCCATGAATAGGATTGTGCACTGTGCGCGGCATGTTTTGCGAGTTGCGCAGCAAGGGTGTCATCCGTCAAAACGGTATTGATAGCACTTGCCAACGGCGCGACTTCATCTGGTGGGATCATCAGCGCGTTTTGTTGATGGGTTAGTACCTCGTGCAAAATCGGTAAATCAGATGTGATGATTGGCCGACCGGCTGCCAAATATTCAAACATTTTGATTGGCGACATAAACGCAGTGGTATCTTCACCGCTGCCAATTCGCGTTTGTTGGCTGTAAGGCATTAACAACACATCCGCAGTTTGTAACCAAGTTGGCACCAAAACTGGCGGCTGAAGCCCGGCAAAGTATACATTGTCAAGACCTGAATTTGTAGCCACTTGGCGCCAATGGGCAATATCGTCCGCATCGCGCCCACCGACAATCACCAGTTTAGCCGCCTGATTGCGCATCGCAGCAAAAATTGCTTCTAAGCCACGGCCTTCATATAGGCCACCAACATACAAAGCATAGCGCCCTTCAACGGGCAACCCAACCGCAGTACGCGCAGCTGATTTTGAAAGCGGCGGCGCAAACGCACTTAAAGTCGCTCCGCCCGGCACCACAATCCAATTCTCATCTTGCAAGCCGTACTCGGCGATATAGAGTTGCTTTAGCGCAGTTGAAGGCACCACAAACCAAGCGCGCCCAGAGCGCTGCATTTGGCGCATGTATAACACTTCGCGCTGGCTGACCAACCGACCATGCTGCTCTACAACAACAGGATGGCCTAGTAAGCTCGCAAACAATGGCGCAGTTAAATCACGCCCGCGAGCATAGCACAGCCAATTAGGGCGTTTGCGGTTTTGCCAAACTGCCCGTAACTGAAATAAATCTGTTGGGCGCGGGCCACTTGGCAAAGCCTGCTGCTGAATTTCAAAGTTTGCCGCAATCCCATGATGCGCGTAAAGGCTAGCTGCGGTAAACGCATTTTCACTAGGCAGCTTTGAAACAAGGTTAACCTGCGCTCCGTTTGCAGCCAACGCCGCACACATCCGCATGATCTGCATGGAAGACGCCTTAGCCTTAGGAAAGCTAGCCGCAGTGATGTAAGTAATGTTGCGCATTGGTTACCCAGCCACCGTTTCCGCTTGGCTAGGGGGTAATTTCAAGCGCCATAAATACACAGCCATCATCACCACCCAAAGCGCATAATTTGCTACAAAGGCCCAGGCCATGCCAATGGCTTCCCAGCGGATGGTGAACCAAATCCCCAGCACAATAAAAATGAACGAAGCCGCCAGGTTGATCAACGTCAAATCTTTAGCGCGGCCAAGCGTCATCAAAAAGCCCGGTGCCCAGATAAACACCAGCCAAATATTCCCTAAAACAAGAATCAAGAAAATGCTCACAGACGTTGCGTATTCAGCACCAAAAATCAGGGGTACAAGCGGGCGAGCAAACAGATAAATCAAGCCAACAGCGGGCACCAAGATCGCAACTGCAATCAGAAACAAGCGGCGCACAAATCCTAACAAGGCCGCCGAACCAGACTCGGCATATAACCGCGCAATTTCTGGATAGACTGCATTATAAACAGGGTTACTCAACCGATTGAGGTAGCCCGCAAGTTGTTTAGCAAGCTTATACACCCCAACCGTAGCATCGCCCGTGAACTGACCTAAGATCAGCAAGTCCGCGTCATTTGTGGCCGCTTTGCGTAAGCTGTTGAAATACATACTAACCAGCATTTCACGAATTCCAGCGGCGTCTGTGCGCAGTGCTGAGAACGAAGCACCCCACCAATTGTAGACGCCATGACGGTGCAATTCACGCAGCGCCAGCCACAACAAAATCGCGCTTTGCGTAAGCCCGCTAATGGCCATCACCCGCAGGTAGTTTAGCGGCGAGGCGGCCAAAAACAAGACTGGCACCAACATCAAAAATAGAAAGATCGTGATGGCCGTGGTGGTGGTTGAAAGCCATTTATAGCGGTCAAACACGCGCAAAATTGCGCCAGAGACACCTTGTGTCATTGCACAAACTTTTACAAGCGCCGCCGCCTGAATCAGTTGCGCACCCTGCGGGGTATTGATCCACCATGGTGCCGCAATTGCAGCTGTGCCAACCAGCACCCCAAAGACACACAGTGACACCGCAATATCTAGCCCAAACCCAAGTTTGACCAAGGCCCGAATTTTTTCGGTGGCATCTTCACCAAGATATTCACTTAGATACTTAACAATGGTGTTGCGCAATTGCAAGCTCAAAATGCCAACAACCAGCCCAGCCCATGCTAATGCCAAATGCAATTGCCCAAACGCTTCTGCGCCCAGCAGGCGCGTCACCAATGGGAATTGCACAATACTAACGCCGGTCGCGATGGTCTCACCGGCAAACAGCCAACCGGTGTTGCGTAGCAATCGCTGCAGGCTAGGGTGTGAAAACAATTTAGTGCGCCAATCCATCAACTACATCAGGAATTTTACGAAGTCTAAGCACCACTAATCCCGCTAAAATAAGCGTCCCATACACCTTAAGCGGAATAAGTAACCGCGTTACCCATAGCTCAGTGTAAACAGCATCTGGCAACTGATAATAGCGTGGAGGCAGCCAAATCAACACATATGCAATTAGGAGAAGCCCCCAATACCCTAATTGTTTCAGGGTTAGATCTTGCTTGGCTTCAGTGTTCAATAAAAACGTAAATGCAGGCAGCACCCAAACAAAATAACCACTCCAAGCCACTTTGCCAGTTAATAAGATATAGATAACAAACAACCAGAAAACACCTGTTATTCGGCTGGCGTTCATATCTCTGCCATAGTTCCAAACAACTGCTACCAATCCAATCAGCGCACTCCAATTTAATAGGCGGGCAAACGTTTCTGCACGCGTCAACCCTGGCGGAGGCGCATAGGTTTGCCACGCCACCGGATCTGCAAATAATTGATACCCAACGCCTGTAAAGGTGGCGTTGCCAAAGTATGTACTGCCATTGGTAAGCTCTGGTAACACTTCACCTAACCAAATTAGCCAAGGATCTATACCAAGCCAGAGAACGCTAGTTCCCATCACCACAAACGCAGCCGCACACGCACTAGCAATCGCTCTCCAGTCTAGACGAATTAGAAATAGACCCAGCAACAATACAGGTGTTGGTTTTGTGGTTGCTAAGAATCCAATGATGGCGCCAGCAGCAATTGAGTTTTTATTTTTGAGGAAATAGACAGCAGCCAACATACCCGCTAAGTGTGGGATATCTAACTGTCCAATTTGTAATGAAAACTGTGCGGGAATAAACAGCATTGCCAAGCAAGCAAATGCGCCGGCTTTTATTAAGTTTGTTGTTTTGCGCCATATGTCAAAACTCAACCAACCCACAACGCCAATCCAGATAGCATGGATCAGCGCAACCCAAATCGGCCGGGCCGTTTCCCATGGCAATCTAGAAAACGGGTAAAAGACAACTGCTTCACTTGGTGGGTGGGTCACTGCTAACCAACGCGTTGAAAACCAATTTGAACCGGGCGTCTCAATTAAAGCGATGTAAGTTTCACGCCCAAGCGGCATATCATATAGATCCAGCCCCATTTGCGCCATCCGCCCTAACAACCAAAAAATAGCAAAATCACCCGGAATTGAATCCTGTTGCAATGTGATCGTGACGTGATAATGTCGTACGCTCGCGACAATCAGCAAAGCGCCTAACCCTATTAGGACTGCGAGTCTAAGCCAGTATTTAATACGTGGATTTTGTTCGAAAAACGTTGTGAGATTTAAGGTCATATAGAATTCACAAATTGCGTAATTTGTTGCGCACGCGCATCCCAACTGTAATGCTTTGCAAGTTTCCCCGCAGCTGTTTGTAACTGTTTAGCAAGGTCTACATCAGCACACAACCGCGAAATCGCCCATGCCAGCGCTTTATCATCGTCAGGCGCAACCAAGATGGCTGTTTCCTCATGCGTTAGCACTTCTCGAATGGATGGTAAATCCGAAGCCACAATTGCACCAGACGCTGCCAAATATTCAAACAATTTCAGTGGCGATGTGTAATAAACCGAAACAGCCTGTTTACCGCTATTTGGCAAGACTAAGACATCTGCCGCGGCCATCCAATACTGTACTTCTGTTGGTGCAACCCGGCCAATCAGGTGGATAGCAGCAGCATTCGTATTGTTGATTAGCGCTTCGATACGCGGCGTTTCTTCTGGCGTACCACCAACAAGATACAAGCTAATGTCTTCAGCTAAATATTGGGCAGACAAGACTAATGTATCTACACCTTTCCACGCATAAAATTGGCCTACATACACCGCAAGCTTAGTGTTCTGCGGCAAAGATAGATGCTCACGGGCATGCGCTTGGCTAAGCCCTTGAAATTGCGTTAGGTCTACCGCATCGGCAATGACACGTACTGTTTGCGTAGTCCCGCCAAGCGCAATATAGTCTTGTTTCAAATAAGAGGTCAGTACGCTAACACCGCCAATCCGTGGCACAAGCCACCTTTGAAGTTGCTGTCCAACACCACTTTTCGGAAAGCTATGTGCTTCAAAAAAAACACGTTTTCGTCTAAGCGGAAAAAACAATGCAATGAGCAGGGCAGTAACGCTATCACGCGTGTAATACACATCAGCAGCTTCAAATACTAAATAAGTCAGCAATCGAAGATGATAAGTAATCAGTTGCAGCGCAAATACCATTTGGTAGCCTCTGGCCTGCAATCGTGACGGCAACTTAGGCACCAAGGCAAACAAATCTAACGAATACAAGGTCTTACGTGGCACTGAGTGTTGCAGCCCATAATAAGCCTGTAAGTCTGTAACCGATTGCAGCCAATCTCGATGCTTACGATGCGCATGAATCAGCTTCAAATCAAACAAGGTCGTGAGCGCAGAACACGTCTTCATAATTTGAATTGCATGTGCTTTTTCGCTCGGTAAACGCGAATTGGTGAGATATAGCAATGTTTTCATATGATATTGCTAAAACAAGTGTTTAGAACTCTGCCAATAGACAGCGGTAAAAAATCACGATTGATGCGTGCTTTGGCAGCGTTTCCAATCAATGTTCGTGCCTGCGCGTCTACAATCAATGTACGCAGCGCCGAGACCAATGCCTCTGGATTTGCTAACTCACATTCAACAAGTTCTTCAGAAACATTGAAAAATGCAGCGTTAGTCGCTGTCCTACCCGTTACTACGGGCTTTCCCATTGCCATCCCTTGTAATATCTTATTCGCCATGGATATCTCGGCTTGACGCGTAGCCCCAAACACACCCAGCACAATGTCCGCTTGTTGCAGATAATGGGGGACCGTTTGAAATGAAACCTTACCGACAAAATTCACATTCGCTAGACAATCAAGTCGTCGCTCCAAGTCTGCCCGCCCTTCACCATCGCCAACAAAAGTAAAAACGACAGGATCTGTTTGCAGTTGCTCAACAGCTGCTGCAATAGTATCCATCCCATGATTTGGAATAAATGAGCCCACATAAATAATTTTTATGTTTGAGGCTGGCGTTGCTGTGCTTGCATCCAAACTAGGCGCTGCCCGAAATAGCGTGTTGTCAACACCTAATGGCACAACTGTCATCTTATTTACTGGAATCGCAAAACAATTATGAAAAAAAGCTTTATAAGCTGGCGTAATCACCAACACATGATCTGCCAAATTAGCCGCGCGTTGGTCAAGCCGAAATAAGCGTTGCGCTTGTTTACTAGTTGCCGCATACCGTTGCCGCTCAATTACAGAGCCTTCATAAAGGCTATTCACAAAATCAAAAACTAATTTTTGTCTAAATAATTTTGCTAGCACCCACGCCAACGGCGCTAAACTCTGGCTAAATTCAGCCAACAACAACACATCCGCATCGCGACACTCTTTTACGAATTGTTGAACTAATCGCGGGATCTTACGCCAAGTCGGAATGGCAGCATCTACACGGCAAATAACGACTTCAACGTCTACAGCAGCCAACGCCTGCCGTAAAAAATAATTGCGCGTATAGTGCAAGTCGTAGCCGCCAAAATAACAAATTTTCACAATATCGCTATTTTAGAAGCTGCTTGAAGTCAGTCGTCAAAACGGCTGCTAAACGCTCTACGCTGTATCCAGCAACCACGCGTTGCCGCAACATCGTATTTGACGTTGTATCTTTCATCGCTCGCTTGAGCATAGCCGCAACTTGAACAGCATCTGGTTCAGTAAGCGCATATGGAACACCGTCTAACAGTTGCCGAAATGTCTGATTGACCACCACAACGTTTGTCTCACAAGCCAAGGCCTCTAAGACAGCTTTATCCATCCCGCCGGTTGGGCACAAATTGACCGCAACCTGCGCGTTTTGCAAATGAGGCACAAGCGCAACCTGGCGCAGTCCGCCAGCCCATTCAATACGGTCCGCAATCCCTAAGGCTTTGGCCTGCGCTTTGAGCTGTGCGTCATACGCTTGGTCTGCGGCCGTGGCTGGAGCGCCAATGATGGTTAGCATCGCGGTTGGTAATTGCGCCAGCGCTTCAAGCAAGACATGCAAATGCTTGATGGGCGTCACCCGGCCAACAGTCACGAGGCGTTGCGGCTCACGGGGGGCAGTTGTGGGCGAAAACAGGGTCGTATCAATGCCATGGCCAACAATCTTGGCCTTTGGCGTTGGTAACGTAAGGCTGGCGGCTGAAGCGGTGTAAATGCGCTGCACTAAGGTCTCTGCAACCCGTAAGCGCCACGACACTTGCTTATGGGTGTACCACATGGTCATTGGCACACGATATCGCCTGGCCCACGGTGCTAACAATAACGGATATGTGTCACTCAGATGCGAAAAAATAATATCGGCTTGCGGCACTAAAGCGCGGGCGTGTTGCCGCAACGTTCGGAGCCTAGCTAACCGACCAGCACCGTGTTCTTTGCCCAATGAATAGACCTTCACATTGGCCGGTAAATCAGTAGCACGGAAGCCAAGCGTAATCACATCTAGCTGCTCGACTTGTGTGGCCAAGGCGCGTAGCCAAGCCGGAATAAACCCGACTAGCCAATCATTCTCATCTACAAATTGAGTCATCATCAGCACGCGCATTAGTCTTTTACCGCCTGCTGCCAACTGCGCACAATGTTGCGCTCTAACGTTTGGGGCGCGAATGTTTTTAGCACATAACTCTGCGCCGTTTGCGCCAATGCAGCTGCTCGCTGTGGGTGCAGAAAGACGCCGTCGATTGCAGCTACCAAAGCCGGTGCGTCTTGCAAAGGAACAAGCGTTGCCGTTTTATTAGACTGCAAAATCGAGCGGGCACCCGCCGTCTCTGTCGCGACAATTGGCGTGCCTGCCGCAGCCGCTTCAACAAGCGTGCGCCCAAAGCCCTCGTAATTAGAGGTTTGCAGGTACACATCACTCAGCGCAAAATACAGCGGCAACGCTTGATGATCGATGGCGCCAAGAAAAATAATGTTGCTGGGGTTTGGCACCGTCGTCAGCGCGGCCTGAATACTTGGCGTATCGGCCACGTTGCCGCCAATCAGCAGCTTTAGATTAGGTCTGCTAGCTTGCAACAGAGCAAATGCTTCAATCGCTAAGGCGAGGTTCTTAACCGGCGCATTGCGCCCCAGCCAAAACAGGACGCGATCTGCCGTTGAGAGTTGGTGCTGTTCGCGCAGTGCAGCCAGCGCAGCAGGTGCCGGTGTTTTTGCCAGCCTTTGCACATCAACCCCAACCGGCAGCACATCGATTTTGCCAGCAGGTAACCCAAGTCCAATGTATTTCTGCTTTTCTTGGCCGTTTACCACGCGCCAACGATCCGCTTTGGGCAAGGTGTACTTTGCTAAGCGATTGAGAAACGTATTCCAACGCGGGCGTTCAGCCATCCAATGTGGATTATCTAGAAAATCACTGTGGTTTTGAATTTGAAGCTTTGTCGTAACGGTCCGCGCCCAGAGGCCAACCAACGCTGTAAAAAACGGATCTTGAGCGGTAATCACGTCGATACTGTGCTGATCACATAAGCGACGTGCGGTTTGCCACGCCTCTAGCACGTAGAAAGCCCGGCCTTGATGCCCAACCGGATACACCGTTAGCTTGTCTGAAACTTGCACCGGCTTGCGATTGGCAACAGCGGTGGCCCAGACAATCATGTGCAGATGCCCAACTTGATCCGCATAGCGAATATGTCGCGCCTGCGTATCTTCTGTCTCGCCAGCAATGACTCGATCATCATAGCTAAGCATGAGGACCTGCAATTTGCTCATCTTTGGGCAGCCTCGAGCAGCACCGCTTCTGTGCGGTCGACTAAGGTATCCCAAGCAAATTTTTCAAGCTGTTGATTGGCATTCGCCACACAGTCTGCGGCTAATTTAGTGTCGGTTAGCATGCGCAGCAGCGCTTGCGCTAGGGCATCCGCATCTAAAGCGGGAACGAGTAGACCCGTTTGCTCATGCGCGACAACTTCAGGGTTACCACCAATGTTAGACACGACGCACGGTGTTTGGGCAATCATGGCCTCGATAACCGTATGCGGTAGGCCTTCATACGTGGAAAATTGTACGTAAAGATCTGCGGCCTTCAAATAACGCGCAACGTCTTGATGCGGTAACGCACCGGTCAAGGTCACGTTTTGAATTGCCGTCTCAGCTAAGAGCGCGTCGAGGTCTGGGCGCGAAGGGCCATCTCCAATAATCGTGAGCTGCGCTGCCGGAAGCTGCGCTTGTAGCTGCTGGAAAGCGGCGATAATCAAATCAAAGTGCTTCCACGGCGTTAGGCGGGCCACGGCCACAATTTGCGGGACATCAGCAAAGCCTAATGCAGTGCGCAGCGCTGCCACAGAGGGCAAATTCTCAAAGTGCGCGCGGTCGATGGCGTTATACACCACGCGCGTTTTTTCTTTTGGAATACCCCATCCAATGGGCAGGCTTGCCGAGTAATGACTAGGTGCTAAAACCAGCGTTGCGGCATTGGTGTACCAAGCTTGTAAACGGCGTAAAAAGCGTACACGGAGCGGCAATTGTGCCGTTTGAAATTCATCAATGGTTAGTCCGGCCGGAATCAATTGGCGGCGGGTGGCAAATTCCCAAGTGAAATCACTTACATTTTTGATAACAGACGGAATGCCTAGCCGTAAATTCGCAACGGCGGCAGGCAAGCCATAGTCGCTAATAAACATCACATCGGCAGTTTTACCGTGCTGTAACACCCAACGAATAAATTGGAGAAGCCGCTTGGGAATTGGCTGTTGGCGCGTAATACGCCACACCGGATAACCGTACGTTTGCGAATCACAAAACGAATCTGCTAAGTCGGTGTAGGTAACAACCGTAATTTGATGCCCCCGCTGTTGCAGCGCTGGCAGTAAATTGCGTAAGTAAGTTGGGGGGCCGCCTGGTTCAGGGTGAAAAGTTCCGGAGACGACGAGGATATGCATAAGGGAAGTATAGAGAGCACGACGCAGGCGCGCCAGCGCTCTCTATCTTTACGTTTTACAGTTTGACGATACGGGCGTTGCTTTCCATGCCACTGACTGCGTTGCGGGTGTCCATCACCAGCACGGCTTTGTCTAACAGGTTTTGCCAGTCTGTAGTGGTGTGGTCTGTAATAATCACCACACAATCTGCACTGGTAATTGCGTCGTCGGTGAGCTCAATCCCATCAAGAACGGCATCGCCTTCTAGACGAATGCTTGGCACAAACGGATCGTGATATTGCACGTCTGCACCTTGTTGTTGCAACAGGCCAATGACGTCTAGGGCTGGCGATTCGCGCACGTCATTCACGTCACGCTTATAGGCCACACCCATTACCAAAATTTTTGAATTGCGGATTGGCTTTGCGTCCTCATTCAATGCTTCTGAAATCTTTGTAATGACATACCGCGGCATGTTGGTGTTGATTTCATCTGCCAATTCAATAAAGCGCGCGTTGTAGTTGAAGCTCTTGAGCCGCCATGAAAGGTAGAGCGGGTCAATTGGGATACAGTGCCCACCAAGGCCCGGCCCCGGATAAAACGGCATAAAGCCAAACGGTTTGGTCTTTGCTGCGTCGATTACTTCCCACACATCAATGTTGAGCTTATCGCACATGATGGCGATTTCATTGATCAAGCCAATGTTGACAGCACGGAAGGTGTTTTCCAACAGTTTGACCATTTCAGCCGTGCGCGGTGTAGAGACCGGCACGACGGTGTCAACAGCAGCCGCGTAAAGCTGGCAAGCCACCTTGGTACAAGCTTCGGTGACGCCACCAATCACTTTCGGTGTATTGCGAACGCCAAACGTTTTATTCGCCGGGTCAATCCGTTCTGGCGAGAACGCAATAAAGACGTTTTCACCAACTTCAAAGCCGCCTTCTAACATGCGCGGCAAAAT
Organism: Anaerolineales bacterium; assembly: GCA_020630175.1. GTDB lineage: Bacteria > Chloroflexota > Anaerolineae > Anaerolineales > UBA6668 > JAHDIM01. The sequence continues at coordinate 9,447 of JAHDBW010000034.1, read as the reverse complement.
GATGTCTTCTGTTGTGCCAGGGTAGGTGGTGCTTTCCAACACAAGCAAGACGCCTGGGCGCAAGTACTTGGCGATTTCTTCAGTTGCTCCGGCAACATATGAAAGATCCGGGTCCCGCGTTTTGCGGAGCGGCGTTGGCACACAAATGATGAGCGCATCGGCTTCATCAAGGCGACTATATTCTGTTGTGGCAGATAGCCGCTTGGCATTGACTTCAACAGCCAGTGCTTCAGTGCTAATGTCATCAATATAGCTGACACCCTGATTGAGCAAGTCTACTTTTTCCACACTAACATCGACACCAAGCACGGTGTAACCCGCTTCGGCAAATTCAACAGCTAATGGCAAGCCAACATAGCCCAACCCAATCACTGCGATATGCGCAGTTTTATCGGTCAGTTTTTGAAAGAGAGTTTCTGAATAGTTCATTACTTAGCCAACAATCACTGCGCTTGGGGTATCACGTTCGCTAATGGTTTCTTGTTTGCCTTCATTTTCGAAGTGCTTCACAATATCCATAATCGTTTGATCAAGCGTGAGGTTTGGCTCCCAACCTAATAGGGCATTGATTTTTGTAGTGTCTGGCACGCGGCGGCGCATGTCTTCAAAGCCCGCTTCGTAGGCTTCTTCGTATGGCACAAGCACAATGTCTGAGGTGCTGTTGGTCATCTGTTTGATTTTGTGGGCAAGTTCCAAGATTGTAATTTCTTGTTGCGCACCAATGTTATAGACTTCGCCTTCCGCTTGTGAGTTTTCAGCCAGCCCTATAATCGCTTTGATAACGTCACGCCCATCGCAAAAACAGCGGCTTTGTTGCCCATCACCATAGACGGTAATTTGCTTGTTTTGCATTGCTTGCTTCACAAAGCGTGGAATCACCATGCCGTAGCGCCCGCGTTGGCGTGGCCCAACCGTGTTGAACAGCCGGAAAATTACAACTGGCAGGTCGTATTCCTTGTGATACGCCAACGCCAAGAATTCATCTAGCGCTTTAGAAGTGGCGTATGCCCAGCGATGGCGCGACGTTGCACCCATTAAGCGGTCATCATCTTCCTTATATGGAATATTGGCAGATTTGCCATAAATTTCGGAAGTAGACGCGATCAGGGTTTTCTTGCGGTAACGCCGTGCGGTGCGCAAGACCACTTCGGTACCCATGACGTTTGTTTCAATGGTGTGAACAGGCTTTTGCACGATGAGCTCAACCCCAACCGCAGCTGCAAGGTGGATCACAATGTCACATTCACTGACAAGCCGATCCATCACAACTGCATTGGTGATGTTCTCGATGACGATTTGAAAATTGGGGTCTGCGGTGAGGTGATCAACGTTAGCCAGTTGGCCGGTTGATAAGTCATCAACCGCAGTCACCTGATGTCCTTTTTGGAGCAGCGCTTCTGAAAGATGGCTACCAATAAAGCCAGCGCCGCCGGTAATCAGGTAATGCATAAGTAATTCCTTTTGATGGGACAAGACGTAATGTTGTCTAGACGTAGAAAAACAGTAGTCAACAATAGAAAGCTGTCGCTACTGCAAAGTTCAAATAAAGTAGGCGGATTATAAAACTGGCCTGATGTTTTGTCTATCAAGCTAGTGTGCTACGGTAGCCCTCTGCGTAATCAATCCGACTCTTCACGCTAGGATGCGAGTGTAGCAACGTTTCAACCCACTTGGGTGGCTCCACATCGGCTAGATTTTGGTTTGCCAAACGCTTCATTGCTGAGGCAAATGCGGCGGCATTTTGGGTTGTATCTAACGCAAACTTATCTGCTAGGCGCTCTCTGGAGCGTGACAGTATGTTGCCAAGCGGCATTGTAACTAGCCCATAAGCAGACATGACCAGCGTGAACAATGGCAACGCAGCAACATCGCTAATAGCAGTATAGCCTAAGGTTGCCACGCCCCAACGTAACCCCAGCGCAGCAAGGTATAAGCCGCCTAACGTGAGTAAAGACTGGCTCAAAATCATGATCGGGATGTCTTTATTGACATGATGCCCAAGCTCATGCGCCAGCACCGTTTCAATTTCATCCATCGAAAAATTTTCTAAAAGCGTATCGCCAAGGATGATGCGACGCGTGTTACCTAAGCCAGTTAGCGCCGCATTTGCAGCTTTGGTTTTACTGCTCATATCAAATTTATAGACGCCTTCGATGTGCGTGCCGGTTTTGGCAAACAAGACGGTCAGGCGGTCTACGAGTTCATCATATTCAGACTCTAATGGAACGAACTTGTAAAAGAGCGGCATCAGCAAGACTGGCGCCAGTTGGGCCAAAATCACCGTCAGCAACAGCATCAACACCCCTGCAATTAGCCACCACAGCGTAGGGAATTCGCGTAGTACCCAGTAGACCACTTCTAATAGAAACAGACCTAACACCGCACTAAGCAGCATTCCTTTCAGTTGATCACCAACCCATTCCATAACGGATTGGTTAGACATTTCATACCGATGCGGCAAGAAATATCCAGAGTAATAGTCAAACGGCAGGGTTAGAACTGTGTACAGCCCGCCAAAAATGAGGGCAAAGCCAGCCACTAGCAGCCACTGTGATTCAACCTGCATTGCCAGCCATGTTCGTAGGGTTTTGTCCCAGCCTAACCCGATCCATGCCAGTAAATAAAGCGTGCCGATGACTAGGCTCACTAGCATCATTACGCGACGTTTAGCGGCATATTCACGGGCAGTGCGTTGTTTTTCCGTATCAATACGTATATCAACCATAGAGAAATTATACTCTTGCGAATAGAAAAAAAACGGTGTATAAATACGCCGCCTGAGAAGTTAGCCCCTTTGTTCTAATTGCTCTCAGGCCGCGTTAGGCCACATTTCGCAAGGAATTGGACGTTTACCCTCGCATCTACTGACTATTTCTAGTTTCCGTTAGGACTAACGCAACCCTAACTCTGGTGTATATGTTTTGTTAACTAAAACGTTATAAAACATTGTTGACAACTACACACAAAAAGTTGTACAACCTTTGTTCAAGCGAATTTTTAGCCTAAAAATACGCCACAGGTAACAGAAAGTGTCGAACAATATGACACTTGGTAATGCAAATTTCAGCTTTTTAGTTATAAAGCGTTAAGAAATTATGAGAGCAGCCAGTTCCAAAGGACACACTGACTGCAAGAGGTACCACCATGACAGGAATCACTTATCTCACTCCAGATGGAATGAAGAAGCTCGAAGAAGAGCTACAACACTTAGTGACTGTTCGCCGCCAAGAAGTCGCTGACCGCTTACACGAAGCTGTTGAAGAAGGCGAATTGACCGAAAACGCAGAATACGAATCAGCAAAGACTGAACAAGCCTTTGTTGAAGGCCGCATCATGGAACTTGAAATGATGTTGGCAAATTCAGAACTCATCGACACAAACAGCTCAGATGGCACTGTCCAACTGGGGTCTAAAGTTTCGCTTCAAGAAGTGGGCGATGATGATGTTGAAATCTACCGCATTGTTGGACCAGTAGAAGCCAACCCGCTCCAAGGGTTGATTTCTAACGTGTCACCAATGGGCAAAGCGCTAATTGGGAAAAAGGCCAAGGCCAAAATTACAATCGCCGCGCCGGTAGGTCAGCTAACCTTCAAAATTCTAGAAGTTAGCTAACGTTTTCACGTTTCAAATTTTGAAAAGCCCTGCCATCTGGCGGGGCTTTTTTATTTCCAACCCAGATTGATCATAGGTGAGCCCAGCAAAATAATTAATTGCTAAACGGTTAGCTACTAATTGTTAATAGCGGAACCGTCGAAGTTTGCATTCGCACACCATCCGAAGTCAGGATTCAATTAACAATTAACCGTTATCAGTTTAGCCGTTAATTATTGGCTCTTTTGGAAGCTAATAACACGTTGCCCACGTCAGAGAACAACCGATAAACACCTTTTTCAATTCCATCGCTTATAATGCACGCGAAAAATTCAAAATAAATAAATTCGTGTGCAGTCCTATAAATGGGATTTCACCCTTGATAGCAAAAAATGTCTTATTCAGAACTAGAACTTAACCGCATCGCCAAAATTGAGCGCATGCGTGAACGCGGGGAAGAGCCGTATCCACATCGTGTCGAACGCACCCATCGCATTGATGAAGCCCGCGCCGCCTATGAAGCTGCCGTTGCCGCTGGCGCAGACACCCACAACACCGGCGTTGAAGCCACTATCTGTGGCCGTTTGCGTTCATTACGCAGCATGGGACGCACCGCCTTTTGTCACGTAGAAGACGAAGGTGGCCGCCTGCAACTGATGTTGCGCTCTAACGACTTGGGCAAAGAATGGCTCAAACAGTTCGAAAAAGACTATGACCTAGGCGACTTTGTAGAAGCCAAAGGGTCACTGATGCTCACCCGCACTGGTGAAGTGACGCTGTTGGTCTCTGCCCTGCGCATGATTTCAAAAGCCATTCGGGCGTTACCGTCTGCCAAAGAAGTTGTGGATGAAGAAACCGGCGAACGCACCGTCTACTCCGCCTTTGACAACCCAGAAGCCCGCTACCGCGAACGTTATGCCGATCTCGCCGTCAATCCAGACGTGCGTGAAGTATTCCGCTCGCGTGCTAAAGTGGTCAGTTCCATCCGCCGCACGCTGGATGACGCCAACTTCCTAGAAGTTGAAACGCCTGTCTTGCAACCGATTTATGGTGGTGCTGCGGCGCGTCCGTTTACTACGCATCACAACCAACTCAAGCAAGAGTTGTATTTGCGCATTTCATTTGAGCTGTATCTCAAACGCTTGCTCGTTGGCAACATCGAACGCGTGTATGAAATTGGCCGCGACTTCCGCAATGAAGGCGTGAGCTACAAGCACAATCCAGAATTCACGCAAGTTGAGTTCTACTGGGCGTACGCCGATTACTTCGACGTAATGGACCTGACCGAACAAATGATTGGCAACGCTGCCAAAGCAGTCTTCGGCGGCACCACGGTTGGCGAATATGAAGGCCACGAAATTGACTTTGGCAAATTCCAACGCATTCGCTTGGCTGATGCGATCCAAGAAAAGACGGGCATCGACTTCACGCAATTCACCACGCAAGAAGCGTTAGCGGCTGAAATGAAAGCCAAAGACATCAAGTGTGATCCGGCCATGCCACGCGGCAAGCTGATTGATAAATTGATCAGCGATTTTGTTGAGCCATTCTTGATTCAACCAACGTTCTTGTACGACTATCCAATTGAGATTTCACCGCTGGCGAAGAAATCAGCCGACGATCCGTTGATCGTAGAACGCTTTGAAGGCTTCGTTGCCGGCATGGAGCTGTGTAACGCCTTTACCGAGCTAAATGATCCGATTGATCAGGAAAATCGTTTCAAGCTGCTACAGGACATGTATGGGTCAGAAGACGATGAAGGCCATCCAATTGATGAAGACTACATCCGCGCCATGAGCTACGGCATGCCACCAAACGGCGGCTTCGGTATGGGGATCGATCGCCTAACAATGCTGCTGACCAACAAGCACAGCATCCGCGAAGTGCTGTTGTTCCCGCATCTACGCGACGATAAACAAGACTAAGAAGTCAATTGCTTGAGACCTAATCCTATGAACGCAAAACAACGCAAAGTCATCGTCGTCATGCCTGCTTACAACGCAAGCAAGACCCTCAAAATGACGTATGACGCCCTGCCAGAAGGCACAGTTGATGAAGTCATCTTGGTAGATGATGGTAGTAAAGACAACACTGTTCAAGTTGCTAAGGAGTTAGGTCTTAGCGTCTTTTTACACGCCGGAAACTTTGGTTACGGCGCCAACCAAAAGACCTGCTATCAAGAGGCATTGAAATCTGACGCGACGATTGTTGTGATGGTGCACCCAGACTATCAATACGATCCAACGCTGCTGCCAGAAATCATCAAACCGATTGAAGACGGCACGCATGATGTGGTGTTTGGCTCACGCATGGCCGGTGAATCGGCATACCGCCAAGGCATGCCGTGGTGGAAGTACATCGCCAACATCTTCTTGACCAAGGTTGAAAACGTCACCTTTGACTTGGATATGTCTGAATATCACACTGGCTATCGCGCCTTCCGCGCGGAAGTGCTGGAATCGGTCAACTTCACCGTCAACTCAGACGCGTTCATTTTTGACCAAGAAATTGTGGCCCAAGCGGTGGCCTGTGGCTTCCGCATTGGCGAAATTTCTGTGCCAGTGCGCTACTTCCCAGAAGCCTCTAGCGCCAGCTTCTTTGCCAGCTCGCTGTATGGGTTAGGCATTTTACGCCTGTGCTCACACTACATGCTGCACAAAACCGGCCTGCGCAAAAGCGCGCGTTATATTTGTCATAGCCAACGCTATGATGCGGTGGCCTAAAGAGACCTCATCCAACGCCCGTAGAACCATGGCTAGCCATGGTTCTACGGGCGTTTTTTGTTTTAAAACTTCACCTTGACGCCCACCAATACTATTTTCTATAATCTGTCTACAATTCATATTGAACAACGATAGAGACAAGTACCGTTTTGCTGTGCTTTCAGAGACTAGCTGGGTAGTGCAAAGCTAGACACAAGAAACGCGAATCTACTCTTGAACGTTGCCGCCGATAAGGTGTGCCGGGTTAGCCCGTTATAGCGATTTTGAGATTTTGGCAACAGGCCAAAATGAAAGCAGGTGGCACCACGAGCGCCCCCTCGTCCTGCTCGACCAATGTTTACATTGGTTTAGCGACGATGGGGCGTTTTTTATTTCCGGTAAACACTGTTTGCCATCAAGATGAGGATTTCCTTATGCACGATATCAATAAAGTCCGTCAGGCACCCGATGCCTACAAAACAATGCTCGAAAACCGTGGTGCCTCTGCCGACATCGACGGGTTGCTCGTTCTAGACGAAAAGCGCCGTGAACTGCTCGTTCAAGCGGAAGACCTAAAGCAATTACGCAACAAGGTCTCGAAAGAAATCGGCCGCATGAAAGACAAAGACGAACGCAACGCCAAAATTGCAGAAATGCGCGGCGTTGGTGATCAGATTAGCGCGCTCGACAACGAAATTCGCGACGTAAAAGAACAACATCGCGCCAAATTGCTCGAGATCCCAAACATGATCCGCCCAGACACCCCTATGGGGCACTCTGATGAAGACAACGTTGAAGTCAAAGTGGTTGGTGAAATTCCGACGTTTGATTTTGAACCAAAGCCACACTGGGAACTCGGGCCAGACTTAGGCCTGATCGACTTTGAACAAGGCGTCAAGCTCAGCGGTTCACGTTTCTATGTCTTGACCGGCGCTGGCGCAAGATTGCAACGCGCACTCATCGCCTACATGTTAGATCTGCACATCAAGCAAGGCTATACCGAAAAGTACCTGCCGTTTATGGTGCACATGCAAAACTTTGAAGGCGCAGGGCAACTGCCAAAGTTTGCAGACAACATCTACCGTGATCACGAAGAAGACTACGGTTGGGTGACCACGGCTGAAGTGCCACTGACGAACATCCACCGTGATGACATTCTGGACGACGTGCAACTGCCATTGCTGTACACGGCCTACACGCCTTGCTTCCGCCGCGAGAAGACCTCAGCTGGGCGGGATGTGCGCGGCATCAAGCGTGGGCACCAGTTTGATAAGGTTGAAATGTACATGTACGCCCGACCTGAGGAGTCAGACGCCCTGCTAGAAAAAATGGTGGCTGACGCCGAAGAAACCTGTGTGCAACTTGGCCTGACGTACCGCGTATTAAGGTTATGTAGCGGTGACATCGGCTTTGGCTCACAAATCACCTATGACATTGAAGTCTGGGCGCCGGGCAGCCAAGAATGGCTGGAAGTCTCATCTGTTTCAAACTGTGAGGATTTCCAAGCCCGCCGCGCAAACCTGCGCTACCGTCCAGAAGCGGGTGCCAAACCACAATTTGTGCACACGCTCAACGGTTCAGGCCTAGGCTTGCCACGCGCCCTGATTGCCATTATGGAAAACAATCAGCAAGCCGATGGCAGCATAGTGGTGCCAGAAATCTTGCGTCCATTTATGGGTGGCGTTGAGGTTATTACCGCTTAGAACAACATCCAAACGCCCGGTCGCACCACTCCGTGGAGTGATGCGACCGGGCACCAGTGTCTTTTATGGCACAAACTGCCTCTAACCTGCTATGGAAAACCTTTCCCAATACACTGCTGAATTTTTATACTCTTTACTGCTTGTCTCTGTGGCGCTAACCATGGCGATTGGTGTATTTGGAACCATCTTGCCCGTTTTACCGGGGCTGTGGCTCATTTGGGGCGCAGCGCTGGTATATGGCCTGCTGGCTGGGTTTGGCACGTTTGGGCCGTGGATCTTTGGCCTAATTACCATCTTAGCCGTTGGCGGCACCATTATTACGTTCATCATGGGGCAATCTGGCGCTAAAAAAGCGGGCGCCTCAGGCTGGGCTTCACTCGGTGGATTAGTGCTGGGCATTGTCGGTTTTTTTGTAATCCCTGTGGTTGGCATTCTCGTTGGCGGCTTGCTAGGGATTTTCTTAGTTGAGTGGTATCGCGTCAAAGACCCAAACGAAGCTTGGGTGATTACGAAAGGTGCGATAATTGGCCTTGGCAAAGGGGCGCTTGTTGAAATTTTTGTCGCCCTGCTCATGGTTGGCTTCTGGCTAAGCTGGGTCTGGCTAGATGGCCCTTGGCCTGTATAAACTGCGTCTCTGTATCCTGTTGGAGGGAACTTTATTATGAAACAATTTGTAACCAAGTTCGGCAAACTGCCGATCATTTGCGCCTTGAGTGCGCTTGTCTTAGCAAGTTTGGCCTGTGGCAGTATTCAAGTGCAACAGCTTCCGCAACAAGGCGGGCTGCCAGACATTCAAGAAGTAGAGCCAATTGAAAGCGTCAATCTAGGCGATGAGACACTCATTTCCATCACAAATGATAGTGGTGCGGATATTTGTTACTTGTTCATTGCCGATGCTGCTGCTAGCGACTGGGGTGAAGACATTCTGGGTGCGAAAGACATCATTGCTGATGGGGCAACGGTTGAATATTCAATTCCGGCCAACATCACTTACGATCTGCGTGCAGACAACTGTTCAGAAGAAACCGTTGAAGAATTAGATGATGTCTACCTACCTGCAACAGAAAATGCAAACTGGGTGATTGACGGTGCAGATGGCCGCAATGAAGATCAGGCCGCAGCAGCAACCGCAGGCACAGCAGAGCTGATTGTTGTAAACGGTACAGACGACACCATTTGCTATTTATACATTGCAGAAAAAACGAGTCCAGACTGGGGCGCAGACGTTCTTGGTGAAGAGGGCGTGACCAGTGGCGGGCAAGTTACCTTTGAAATTGACGCCGATGTGGAATACGAAGCGCTCGCACAAAATTGCGATCAGGGCACACTGTCTGAAGTTGATAGCTTAGTGCTAGGCGATGGTGAAGCAGGCGAATGGACGGTCGGGGAATAGACGTTTAGTTGGCTGGTGGGTTGGTTTGTTAGTTAGCTTGTAAAGCACGAACCAACTA
>JAHDBW010000292.1:1372-4140 GCA_020630175.1 Anaerolineales bacterium | reverse complement strand
CGTTGTTGGTGTGTTAGTTTGCTTGCACACCTAAATCTGCAACTTAGCCAACCATCCAACTAGCAAACTAATTAACTAGAAAACCAATCTATGGAAGTCGGAAATATCGAAGTCGTTGATATCGACGAACAGATGCGCAGTGCGTATCTAGATTATGCGATGAGCGTAATCGTTGCGCGGGCGTTACCAGATGCTCGTGATGGTCTGAAGCCAGTACACCGCCGTATTTTGTACGCGATGCATGATATGGGCATCAAGGCCAATTCGTCCTATAAAAAATCAGCCCGTATTGTTGGTGAAGTGCTGGGTAAGTATCACCCGCACGGCGATGGCGCAGTGTATGACTCAATGGCCCGGATGGCGCAAGATTTCTCTATGCGTTACATGCTGGTAGACGGCCAAGGGAACTTTGGGTCGGTTGATGGCGACTCTCCGGCGGCAATGCGGTATACGGAAGCCCGTCTGGATAAGATGGCTGAAGAACTGCTGACCGACATCGAAAAAGATACGGTTGAATGGGTAGACAACTTTGACGGCTCGCTGCAAGAGCCAGATGTTCTGCCAGCCCGCTTGCCAAACCTGTTGCTCAATGGCACCAGTGGGATTGCGGTGGGGATGGCGACGAACATCCCGCCACACAACCTCAATGAGCTGGCCGCAGCAATCATGTATCTGATTGATCGCGAAGACATTATTGCCTTTGTTGAAGAACATGGTGAAGACGCTGCTGAACTCTTGCCAGAAAAATTTGGCATGACAGCCGACCAAGCCTCACGTCTGACGCGCGTTTTGCTACGTGCCAAAGCTGACGAAGAAGCCGAAAAAGAAGAGATGGTTGACAACTACTACGGCGAAGACATTGCGACCGACACGGGCAATGGCGAAGCAACCGTAGAAGAGTTGATGAGCTTTGTAACTGGGCCTGACTTCCCAACTGGCGGTCAAATTGTGGGCACAGAAGGCATTGTGCAAGCCTACAGCACCGGTCGTGGCCGCGTGATCATGCGCGCCGTGGCAGAGATTGAAGAAGTCAACAATCGCAACCGCATCATCATTACTGAAATTCCATATCAGGTGAATAAATCTAGCCTGATTGAAAAGATTGCCGAACTCGTCCGTTCTGGCAAGCTCGATAAAATCTCTGACCTGCGCGATGAAAGTGATCGCAACGGGATGCGCATTTTCATCGAATTGAAACGTGGTGCCCAGCCGAAGAAAGTTCTCAACCGGCTGTACAAGCACACGATGTTGCAATCGACCTTTGGCGTGCAATTGCTGGCCTTGGTCAACAAAGAGCCACGCTTGCTTTCCTTGCGTCGGGCGCTGCAAATCCACATCCAACACCGCTTGGAAGTGATTCGCCGCCGCGCTGAATTTGAACTGCGCAAAGCCAAAGAGCGTGCGCACATCCTTGAAGGGTTGCTGATTGCAATCTCCAACATCGATGAAGTCATTCGCATCATCCGCCAGTCTGAAAGTGCCGAAGTGGCGCGCACGGCGTTGATGACCAACTTCGATCTGAGCCAAGTGCAGTCACAGGCCATTCTTGACCTGCAACTTCGCCGTTTGGCAGCGCTTGAACGCCTCAAGATTGAAACCGAATACAACGAAATCAAAGAACGCATTGATTACCTTGAAACCTTGCTCGCTAGCGAACGCATGCAACTTGAGTTGATCAAAGGCGATCTTGGCGATTTGATCAAGAGCTACGGCGACACCCGCAACTCTAAAATCCTATATAACGCCAGTGGCAGCCTCAGTATTGAAGATATGATCGCTGATGAAGCGAACCTAATTTCAATCACGCAGCGTGGTTATATCAAGCGCATGAAGCTCAAAACCTTCAAGGCGCAGGGTCGAGGCGGCAAAGGTGTCAAAGGGGCGTCATTGCGCGAAGAAGATGAAGTCATCGACATGTTCGCGGCGCGATCTTTGTACCCAATTCTGTTCTTTACCAATCGCGGTAAGGTCTACTCAGAAAAAGCGTTTGAGATTCCAGAATCAGAACGTACCAGCCGTGGTATTTCACTGCATAACATCATCCCGATGGAACAAGGTGAATACGTCACCGCTGCTGTGCCTGTGCCAGACTTCAACGCCGCTGACTTTGCGACGATGGTTACCGAAAAAGGCAAGATCAAGCGCGTGCAAATTAGTGCGTTTGAAGCCGTGCGTCAAAGCGGGCTGATTGCCATTTCGCTGGAAGATGAAGATACCTTGAAGTGGGTACGCCTCACGCTAGACAACCAAGACATGATCTTGGTGACGCGTAACGGGCGCGCCATCCGCTTCAACAGCGCTGAAGTGCGGCCAATGGGACGGAATGCAATGGGTGTGAAAGCGGCATCACTCAAACCAGGTGACAAGCTCACCGGGGCAGAAATTGCACATCCAGACCGCGAACTACTCGTGGTCACTGAAAACGGGTACGGCAAACGCACCCCACTCACAGAATACATGCGCAAAGGCCGCGCCACCAGCGGCGTTGCCACCATCAGCAAGCAACACATTGAATTGACCGGTAAAGTTGTAGACGCCAAAGTGGTGGAACCAGATGATCTCATCACGTTCATTTCTACCAACGGCCAGGCAATGCGCTGTAAGGTTGAAGACGTCAATATTTATGGCCGCGCCACCATGGGCACGCGCCTAATGAACCTGAAGAAAGGCGATACCGTCGCTTCAATGGCAAAGACGAAGGCACAACCGGGTGATAGCGCAGAGGATGCGGCAGCTGAAGGCGCAGAGAACGCCGAAGGTGTTGTTGC
>JAHDBW010000292.1:0-1272 GCA_020630175.1 Anaerolineales bacterium | reverse complement strand
TATGGCTTTCAATCTCACTCGAACAGGACCGCTCAACGTCGCTTATTTAGACGACCCAACTCCAGAAGAGTTGGCCGAATATTTAGTGTCGATGGCGAATACAGAAGGCGGCACCATCATCATTGGGGCAGACGCTAAGGGTAACCCGTTGCCCAATCCTGTCCACCCAGATGAATTTGAAGGCACCTTGCATAAAGCCGAAACGCTTTGCCGCCCTATTATCCAAGTGAATTGGGAGCCGCAAGTGGTGCCCGGTGGGGCTGCAATTGTCATCAACGTGCCCAAAAGCATTACGCTGCATTCACTGGATGATGGCCGCGTTTTGGTCCGCAGTCACAAAGAAAACCGCGCACTAAGCGGTGACCAAATTCGGCACTTAGCCGCGACAAAATCCACCGGTGATTTTGAAACGCAAGCCGTACCGGGGGCCAAGCGGGAAGACCTTGATGAAGAGGTGATTGCGGAATATCTTGAAAAGCGTGAGGCGCGCCAAGGCAAGCAGCTTGACATTGATGTTGATGAGCACCTGCGCCATATTGGCGCATTAGACCACGAAGGGAATCCAACCAACGCTGGGATTTTGTGTTTTAGTAAGAACCCGCAGTTCATGCTGTCACACAGTGATTTGCTGTTCGTGAAATTTTCCGGAACCGATCCGCGCAGCGCTGATGGTAACGTTGGCTACGGATTGCGCAAAGAGATTTCTGGGCCATTGCCACACATTATTGAAAAAGCGTGGGCGTTTATTCTAGAAAACATGGGCATGAGCGCCACGGTCAATGGTCTTAAGCGTGAAGAAACGCCAGAGTATCCACAGTCTGCCGTGCGTGAAGCCTTGGTAAATGCGGTGTGCCACCGTAACTATCGCCTAAACGGCCGCCGGATTGAAGTGCGCATGTTTGCCGACCGCATGGAAATTATCAGCCCAGGTGGGTTACCCGGTTACATTACCGTAGATAACATTGTAGAAGAACACTTCTCACGTAATCCGCGCATTGTGTCGACGCTGTTTCAGTGGGGCTACATTGAAGAGCTGGGGCTTGGGGTTGATTACATGATCGACGCCATGGCAAGCGCCGGCCATCAACCGCCAAAGTTTGAAGCCAAGCCGCATTCATTCACGGTGAAACTCTTCAACAATCGTGACCGCCGACCGGTGCCACAATGGTCGAATAGTATGAACGAGCGCCAAACCCGCGCCCTGACCTACATTCGTGAGCACAACACCATCACCAACCGTGAATATCGCCAGCTCTGCCCAGACAACAGCCC
>JAHDBW010000291.1 GCA_020630175.1 Anaerolineales bacterium | reverse complement strand
CCTGCAAGGAGGGGAGCAAGCTCTTCCCCTTGCAGGGGAAGCTGGATGGGGTAGAACTCTTAGGTTACTAGCCACTTAGGTTAATTGGTTGGTTCGCACCGCATTTTATATAACGCAAGTTGTTACGACGCTGTAATTTGAACAGCACGACTCACAAATGACTAAACGAAAAAACGGATCTACTATGACTCAAAAATATCGTGTGGGAGCCGATATCGGCGGCACTTTTACTGACTTGATTATTGTGAATCAGGAGACGGGGGAGTTTTCAATTGGCAAAACGCTGACCACGCCAAGCGATCCCTCACTGGCCGTGGAAACGGTACTGCGTGATGTGCTTGAGCAATCGGGTGTCTCGGCCGCTGAAATCCACAACCTCATTCATGGCACAACGCTGGTGACCAATGCAATGATTGAACGCAAGGGCGCAAAAACGGCATTGATGACCACGGCTGGCTTTCGCGATTCAATCGAGATTGGACGTGAAACGCGCTACCACCTCTATGACCTGATGCTGGAACAGCCGAAGCCGCTGGTGCCACGGTATCTGCGTTTTGATATCCCTCAGCGAACGTTGTATGACGGCACTTCACAAACCGCGCTCGATGAAGACTATGTGCGCAATCTGACAACTGAGTTGAAAGCGCGCGCGATTGAAGCAATTGCGGTCACGTTTTTACATAGCTTTATCAATCCTGCGGATGAAGAGCGCGTGCGCGACATTATTGCCGAAATTGCGCCAGAAATTCGCGTGTCGATTTCTTCAGACGTGGTGCCAGAAATCCGTGAATATGAGCGCGCGTCTACGACGATTGCGAATGTGTACGTGCAAGAACTGGTAGAAAAATATTTACGTAAGCTTGAAGACCGCTTAGCTGATCTCGGCTTTACGGGCAGCTTCTACCTGATGTTATCTAGTGGCGGCATTGCCACGGTGGATACGACTGTGCGCTATCCGGTGCGGTTGCTTGAATCTGGACCAGCAGCGGGTGCGCTGGCGGCCAATGCCTATGGCAAACTGACTGGGAATGCTGACCTGATCTCATTTGATATGGGTGGCACTACGGCCAAGATTTGTGTCATTGATCAAGGCGAACCGATGATTGCGCATGAGTTTGAAGTAGACCGGATCTATCGCTTTGCCAAAGGCTCTGGGCTGCCAATCAAATTGCCGGTGATCGAACTTATCGAAATTGGCACCGGCGGCGGCTCTATTGCGCGTGTTGATGCGCTCGGGCTGCTCAAGGTTGGCCCCGACTCGGCTGGGGCTGATCCGGGGCCGGTTTGCTATGGCAATGGTGGCACAGAACCGACGGTTACCGATGCCAACCTGATCCTTGGTTATCTTGACCCAGACTACTTCCTTGGCGGCAAGATGAATCTGATGCTGGACAAAGCCCGCAAAATTATTGAAGAAAAAATCGCCAAGCCGCTGGGGCTTTCCGTTGAAGAAGGCGCTTGGGGCATTCACCAAATTGCCAATGAAAACATGGCGAATGCGGCCCGCGTGCATGCCTTGGAACGCGGTAAAGATCCACGGCGCTACCCGATGTTTGCCTTTGGCGGTGCGGGGCCGGTGCATGCGTATCGCATTGCACATTCTTTAGGGTCACCGCAATTGTTAGCCCCGCTAGGCGCGGGCGTGATGAGTACGGTTGGGTTCCTCACTGCGCCACTCGCGTTTGATTTTGTACGCTCATGGCCGGTTGAATTTGGCAGTATTGATTGGTCGCACGTTGCAAGGTTGTTTGCGGAAATGGAAGGCGAAGGCCAAGCCCTATTGGCCGAGTCTGGCGTTGCACAGGCTGACATTACCCATCGCCGTTATGTCGATATGCGCTATGTGGGGCAAGGCCATGAGATTCAGGTGGAATTGGACGGTGGCTTGCTCAGCGATGCCTCCGCAGCACAACTGCAAGTGCGCTTTGAAACGGTTTATCAGGAGTTGTATGAACGGTCAGGGCCGCCGGTCAACCTCGAAATCTTGAATTGGCGGGTTGTGTCTGCTGGGCCAGTGCCAGATGTAAGCCTGCAAGTGACAGACACTGACAACAATACGCTGGACGTGACGCAAGCCATCAAACGGACGCGACAGGCTTATTTCCCAGAATCAAATGGATATGTCGACACGCCAATCTATGATCGGTATGTGATGGCGCCGGGGCTAACCTTTGATGGCCCGGCAATTGTTGAAGAACGCGAGTCAACTGTAATTATTGGGCCGGGCGCAAAATGTCACATCGATGCGCACTACAACTTGGTCATTGATATGCCGCAGGCAGAGGGAGCATAAGTATGACAACTTTGAATGCTATTCAACTAGAAGTCCTATGGAATCGACTGTTGTCGGTTGCCAATGAACAACAGACAACACTGGTCCGCACTGCTTTTAGCACCATTGTGCGCGAGTCGCTCGACTTGGCTTGCGGTGTGTTTGATACCCGCGGCCTGATGATTGGGCAGTCTGCGACCGGAACACCGGGGCATATCAATCCGATGGCGACAGGGGCAGTCCATTTCCTCAATACCTATGCGCCCGAAACGTTAAAACCCGGCGATGTACTCGTGACAAATGACCCGTGGCAAACAACCGGCCAGATCAATGATTTCACGGTCATGACACCGGTCTTTCGCGGTAACAAGATTGTTGCGTATTTTGCAAACTGTTGTCATGCGCCAGACATTGGCGGGCGTGTTTTATCTGCGGGTGCCCATGAAATTTATGAAGAAGGGCTGCGGGTGCCGATTACAAAACTCTTCAGTGAAGGCGAACCGAACGCAGAACTCTTCAAAATTATCCGTGCCAATGTCCGGACGCCAGATGAAACCGTGGGTGATCTTTACGCCCAAACATCTTCGAATGCAGTTGGGGCGCGTAGTCTGCTCCAAATGATGGATGAGTTTGGGCTTGAGACCATTGATCCACTTGCAGATGAAATTATCAATCGCTCTGAACATGCGATGCGTGAAGGCATTCGGGCGTTACCAGACGGTGTGTATAAACATGAAGTTTGGAGCGATGGCTTTGAGCAACCGCTCAAGCTCGCAACGACGGTGACCGTTGATGGGTCTAACATGCTGATTGACTTTGATGGCTCGTCACCACAAAGTTCACGCGGGATTAACGTGGTGCTGAACTACACCCGTGGGTATGCCTCCTTTGCAGTCAAAGCCGCAATTAGTCCCGAAGTGCCGCATAACGAAGGTGCCTTCCGGCCGGTGACAGTGGTTGCGCCAGAAGGGTCAGTCTTGAACTGTCAAGAGCCAGCGGCGGTTGCGTCACGACACTTAGTAGGGCATTTTTTGCCGGGACTAATTTTGGGTGCCTTAGCGCCAGTTATTCCGCAGCGCGTTCTGGCTGGTGGTGCTGATCCGGGCTGGATGAGTGTTTGGCGGGCAACGTGGCCTAAGACTGGTCGAAACGCAAACTTCACATTGTTTCAACTGGGTGGCACTGGCGCGCGCCCCACAAAAGATGGGTTGAGCACAACCGGTTTCCCAAGTGGCGTTGGTGGCGTACCAGCGGAAGTCATCGAAAACCAAGCGCCGCTTGTGCAGAACTATCGGACACTGAAACAAGACTCAGGCGGCGCTGGTGAATTCCGTGGCGGCCTTGGGCAAGCGACATTGTTCTCTCACTTAGGTGAAGAAAAGTGGTCAGTTTCGGGCATGGTTGATCGCACGAAGTTTGCGGCGCAAGGCTTATTCGGCGGACAGCCGGGTGCCATTGGCGAATTCAAACTGAATGGAGAACACGTGCCGCCCAAGACCATTATGTGGATGGACCCTGATGCCACCATTGGCATGGAGCCGCCCGGCGGCGCAGGCTATGGGGAAGCGTTCAGGCGTGATCCGCAGCGCGTGCTGGAAGATGTCATTCAAGGATATGTCTCAATTGACGCAGCACGTGCAGACTATGGTGTGGCCGTGACCTTCACGGGTAATCTAGAGGCGCTGGTGAAATTACCAGAAGAGTACGCCTTAGACTTGGAAGAGACAGAGAAATTGCGGGCATTAGGCGAAGAAGAAATCACCTAACGCCTGATGTGAATTCAAATGCTGAATTGACATAAGGCGTTGTGCGTAGCCGCGAGTTCGCACTCGCGAGATTAAGCATTTAGTTCGCCAAATTATGAGGCTAGCGAGACTGCTGTTGGATAAATGC
>JAHDBW010000290.1 GCA_020630175.1 Anaerolineales bacterium | reverse complement strand
GCATTACGCATTACTCACAAAATCCCCAATTCCTTCGCTTTTAGCGCGGCCTGTGTGCGGTCGCGCGCGCCGATTTTTTGCAATAAACTGGTGACATAATTTTTGACCGTGCCTTCTGCTAGGTGCAGCGCGCGGGCAATTTCACGGTTGCTGTTGCCAGCGGCTAGCAGGCGCAGTACGTCTAGCTCGCGTTCACTAAGTGGGTCGATCAGCGGTTGGGCTGGGGCGGCCGCTGGTGTTGTGCCGCTTAGCGCCGCCAGCACCTTCGCCGTCACTGCCGGATCGATCAGGCTATTCCCGCCATTCACCGTTCGGATTGCGCTGGCAAGTTCATCGCCCGAAACCGCCTTGAGCAAATACCCCTTTGCGCCGTTGCGCAGCCCTTCAAAAATGTAAGTATCTGTGTCAAACGTGGTCAGAATGATGATGCGTGCATTGGCATCGGCCGCCACAATTTGCTTGGTCGCTTCCACGCCGTTCAGCGTTGGCATTTCCACATCCATTAGCACCACATCCGGCTGATGCGCGGCATATTGCGCAATAGCCTCTTCACCATTGCCCGCTTCGGCAATGACTTGCAGGTCATCTTCTAGCTCAAGCAGCGTACGCAGGCCGTCGCGCATCAGGGTTTGGTCATCGACAAGGAGAATGTTAATCATGAGAATGTGTTTTCTTGATGATAGAGGTTAGGGGCTAGAAGATAGAGATGCAGGGGTATACGGTAATGCCGAGAAATTTCTATCTTCGAGCGCAAAGCGCGGCTGCTAACCTCTATCTTTATTTATTGTTGACGATGGCAGTGACAACCGTGCCAGTTGGCTGATTTGCAGTAAACGTTACTGTGCCATTGTGTTGCGCGGCGCGTTCTTGCATGCCTTGCAGGCCATAGCCGCTGCTGCGGTCTTGCGGCAGGCCAACGCCGTTATCTTTGATGGTGAGCTGCAGCTGATCTGTCGCTAATTGTTGCACGGCAAGCTTTACAGTGCTAGCTTGGGCGTGCTTTTGGATGTTGGTCAGTGCTTCTTGCGCAATGCGATACAGCGTCTGCTGCACGTCTGGCGAGATGTCCAGCATCATTTTTGGCACGCTGAGCGTAATGTCTAGCCCAGTCGCAGCGGAAAACTCATCAACAAGTTTTTGGAGCGCGGCGGGTAAACTCAAATCTGCTTCGATTGGGGCGCGCAGCCGTGAAATGGTGTTGCGCAGTTCTGCGAGTCCTTCGACCACTTGTTCACGCACGGTGCCAATCATGGCCTTGGCCTTGACTGGATTTTTGTCTACTAAGCGTTGCGCGCCTTCTAGCTGGACAGCGGCCACGGTAAGGCGATGGCCGAGCGTGTCGTGCACGTCACGCGCTAGCCGATTGCGTTCTTCAGCGGCGGCGAGTTCTTCGGCTTGGTGCGCTTGTAGGCGTAGCTGTTCATTGGCGGCTTGCAGTTCAACGTTGAGGCGTTCACTTTCGGCTTGGGCGCGTTCAGCTCGCACTTGCGCTACGGCGGCGTTGCCAATGAACAGATAGCCCCCGAAGGTTGACACGCCGTTGATCAGGCTCAGTACAAAATCGCCGGAAATCCACCAGACAAACAGCGCCGTAAGCAGGGCGAAGGCCACAATCCACACAAGGCCGCGGTTGTCTTGCAGTGCTTGCATGGCCGTGACGCTAACAATAAAGAACAGCACAATCACGGCAAAGACGTCTTCCCCAATCAAGAAAATGACGGTGATGATAACGGTCATCGCGATCAGCCGAATGTATTGGGCTGAGCTATTGATCTCGTTTTGGCGATAGTCACCTAGCAACGTTAGCCCCGAAAATGGCACCAGCAATGCTGTAATTATCCAACCGTTGATGCCAAAGGATTGGGCCTGCAACTGCCAAAACGCCAAGATCAAAATCGTGATCAGGCCGGAGAATTCCATGGGAGAGAAAGAAAGCGATTTGCGCATAAATAGGCGGTTAGGTGTCAGGTATTAGGTAGCAGGGTCTAGTCGTAAAAAAGATAAGCGTTGGGGTAAGTATAGGTGTTTGCAGGTGTTAGGCAGGTATTTTGCGGTTTTAAATCGACCTGTCACCTAACACCTGCAATCCTTTTACCTGCTTTACATCCCTTTGCGCTTTACGCCGGCTGTGATTTTGCGGGTCCAGATGAAAATGACGGGCACGAGGATGATGGTTGGGGCGAGCCAAGTTAGAATTTGGAGCGCGACTACATCGGTGCTGATGTTGACCACTAAGAAGGCGGTCACGGTTGCAATCATCCCGCCGAGCATTTTGCCGAGGTGTTCGGCGATGCGTTTTTTGCCTTTGGCACGGCCATCATTGAACACGTTTTGCAAATCTTGAATGGTGTTGAGCAGGTAGATAATCCCAAAGACCAGCATGATTGTGCCGCTTGGGTCGCCTTGTGACATGGCAACACCGGCTGCAATCAGCATGGCAACTGCGCCAACCATCCCCGCGATGACAAAGACTTGATCGAACAGGGTGGCTGCGCCAGTGCGGTTTTTGGCGTAGCGCCAGCCCATAAACGTGACGTAAAAGCTGAAGATTGCCACAAACAACAAGAAGGTGTTGGTGCGGATGAGCGACATTGCCAGCGCGGTGAGGAAGACGCCCCACATGCCCCAGTAAAACACGCGCCCAGCCCAAACGTGCCAGATGTGTTTGAAGTCCCAAATTTTGGTAACGGTGGCGGCAATGCCGCTGAGTAGCGATGCAAAGCCACAAATAATATGTAGGGTGAGTAGCGTAGCGAATGTAGACATGACAAGCTCCTTTGTGTTTGTTTGTTCAGTGACTAAAGTGTAGCGAGAGACAGGTCATGTGACGCAGTGCCAAAGGTCATGACTCTGGGCTGTCTTTTTCTTCTTCCACTTCGTCTAGCAGATCATCCATGCGGGTGATGTGCGTGCTGTAGTCTTCAAGCTGGCGCGGATAGTCTTCATCCATCAATGGTGATGAAAAGATGAAGTCGGCCGTGGTGCGGTTAGAGGCCACCGGAATATTCCAAACCACGCACAGCCGCAGCAGGGCGCGGATGTCTGGGTCGTGCGGCATTGGCGCAAGCGGATCCCAAAAGAAGATCAGCATATCAATCTTGCCTTCGGCGATTTGCGCACCAATTTGCTGGTCACCGCCCAGCGGCCCGCTGTTGAAGCGGGTGACGGGAATATCTAGGGCTTCTTCTAACAAGCGGCCCGTGGTGCCAGTGGCAAACAAGCGGTGCCGAGTCAGGCTACCTTTGTTGAAGTCGGCCCACTCTAGCAGGTCGTCTTTTTTATTATCGTGCGCCACAAGGGCGATCCGTTTGCGTTTTTTGATAATACTCATTATGAAAGGGTGCGTTGTGCTGTTACTGGGTTATACAAAAAATGCCCAGCAGTTGCTAGGCATTTTAGTGCAAATTTTAGAATGTGGTGCTGAATCAGCATCTGCGGCAAAGCGGCTGCTGACTAGGCCTTGCTCGGTGGGTCTGGATTGCGTAGCGCCCAGCGCTTGTGGACGTAATATCCCAACGCGGTGACCGCCGCCCCGATGGCGAGTGCCATCCAAAACGTGTGCTGAATCGGTTGTTGGATGAACAGCGTGATGGAAATACACGCAAACGTGAACGTGAAAAAGCCAAACGTGATGCCAGTAAAGAGATAGTTGCGGGTTTCTGGAGTAAGCATAAATGAAAGCCTAAAGACCGCGAATGAACGTGGTGAGCATCCGCTCAAAGCTCGTGTCTTCATTATAACCAGAGGCAAAGGCCCCGTTGAGTTCCAGCGAGACAAACCCGTGCACCATGCTCCACCATGCGCGCACAAAGTGGTAGCCGTCTTCGTCTTTGAAGCCGAACGAGTCGGCAATACGCAGCATCAGCGTGAACATGTTTTGCAACGTTTCTGAGTCGGCATCCTCAGACTGCATCAGGCGCAGCACCAGCGGGTACAAGCCGGGGTTTTGGGTGGCAAACTGGCGGTAGGCGTGCCCAATTGCGATGAACGCATCCCAACCAGAGCGGGCCATTGCGGCTTGCTCCATCTGCCGCGCCAGTTGCAATAGGCCAAACTGGGTGAGGTCTTCTAGCAAGCCGGGCATCCCGGCGACGTGGTTATACAGTGATGGCGTTTTGATATTGAGGGCTTGGGCAACCTTGGTCAGCGAAAGCGCATCTGCTGCGCCGGCTGCATTGAGCTG
>JAHDBW010000289.1 GCA_020630175.1 Anaerolineales bacterium | reverse complement strand
GGCATGTCTACGCCAATTCTCGCGACGAAGTTATATGTACCGCCTGTACGGTCGAATTTTATTCCCCGCCCGCGCCTCATTGAACAACTCAATAGCGGTCTGCAGGGCAAGCTGACCTTAGTTTCGGCTGCCGCTGGATTTGGCAAAACAACTGTCGTAAGTGAGTGGATTGCCAGCGTGCAACACCCTGTGGCTTGGTTGGCATTGGATGAAGCCGATAGCGACCCCACGCGATTTCTGACCTATTTCGTTGCCGCACTACAGACGGTTGTGCCAACACTTGGCGAGCGGGCGCTGGTGGAACTACAGTCGCCGCAGCCGCCATCGACCGAAACAGTCCTCACTACGCTCATCAATGAGATTGCCCAGCTGCCAAATAAGTTGCTGCTTGTGCTGGATGATTACCATCGCATCACGTCGCCTGCCGTTGATACCGCGCTGACCTTTTTTATTCAACACTTGCCGCAGCAACTGCATCTTGTCATTGCCACGCGGGAAGATCCACCGTTGCCGCTATCGCGTTTGCGCGTCCGGCAGCAGCTGTCAGAACTGCGCGTGGCCGATCTACGCTTTACGCTGGCAGAAGCCACCGAATTTCTCAACCAAACGATGGGTCTGACGCTCTCTGCAACTGATGTGGCGGCGCTCGAACATGGTACAGAGGGCTGGATTGCCGGTCTGCAATTGGCCGCGCTGTCCATGCAAGGGCGCACGGATACTGCGGGTTTCATCGAAACATTTACCGGTAGCCATCATTTTATTTTGGACTATCTGATTGAAGAAGTGTTGCAGCGCCAAGCGCCAGAGATGCGCAGCTTCTTGCTACAAACCTCGATTTTAGAACGGCTAAGTGGCGATCTGTGTGATGCAGTGACCCATAGTAGCGCGAGTAGTGCAACGTTAGAAACGCTCGAGCGTGAAAATCTATTCGTCGTGCCGTTAGATGACGCGCGGCAATGGTATCGCTACCATCATCTTTTTGGCGATGTGCTACAAGCGCGGCTCCAAGCCGAACAACCAGAGTCGGTCAGTACATTGCATTCTCGCGCCAGCGTTTGGTACGAAGCCAACGGTGAACGCATCACGGCCATCGGCCACGCCTTTGCTGCGAACGATATTGAACAAGCTGCAACATTGTCTGAGCTGTCTTGGCGTGAAATGGATCGCACCTATCAAAACGCGACGTCTATGCGCTGGTTTCGGAAGTTACCTGAGGCAGAATTGCGGTGCCGTCCAATGTTGAGCATTGCGTATGCCTGGGCATTATTGGCCGAAGGCGAGCTTGAGCAAGCAGAGCAATGGATTCAAAACGCAGAAGCATGGTTAGCTCCTGATGCAAATCAGGCTGGCATGAAAGTGGCGGATGCTACGGAATTTGCCCGCTTGCCCGCTTCAATTGCGTCAGCGCGTACCTACATGACAATTGCCTTTGGGGATATCGAAGGCACGATCAACTATGCGCAAACGGCGCTCGCATTACTCCCCGAAGATGACTACTTTGAGCGTGCAATTCCAACGGCGTTATTAGGGTTAGCCTATTGGCATACCGGTGATTTGGACGGCACCCATCAAGCATTTAGTGAGGTGGGGCATTACTTCCTACAAACTGAATACGCCTCGCAAGCCATCGGAATCGGGTTTATTGGGGCAATTATCCGCGTAACGCAAGGGCGCTTACGCGACGCCTTACAAGAGAACGCCCAGCATTTGAGTCTTTCACAGGCACTAGACGGTCCACCGGGGCGCGGGACGGCGGACTTATACGTTAGCCTGAGCGACTTACACCGGGAACAGGGCGACCTTGCCGCAGCGCAGGCGCATTTAGACACAGCCAAGGCACTCGGTGAGTCGGCGCAATTGCCCGGTAATGCCCATCTCTGGTATATCGCCGCCGCCCGTTTAGCCAGCAGTAACCAAGACTATGCCCAAGCCCAAGCGTGGCTAGATGAAGCCGCGCGTTTGCAAATTCGCGACCCAATCCCAGACATTCGTCCAATCGCGACACTCAAGGCTGAAGCTGCGGTGCGTCAGGGCGATTTGAATGCTGCCTTGCAGTGGGTAGCGGCTAGCGGCTTAGCAGTTGACGATCCAATTCATTACTTAGGTGAATTCAATTACCTGACCCTGGCCCGAACGCGCATTGCTGCTTATCAAGCACAGCACAATGAGGCTGAGATGACGGCGACGCTTGACCTGCTCGCGCGCCTGTTAGGTGCTGCAGAGGACGGCGGGCGCATCGGTAGCGCAATTGAAATCCGTGTGCAGCAGGCACTGGCTTATGCCGCAATACAAAACGTCGAGGCCGCACTCGAGACGCTACAAACTGCATTGACGCTGGCAGAACCAGAAGGGTATCAACGTACATTTTTGGATGAGGGCGCGCCCGTCGTGGCGTTGCTCAAGCAACTTAAACCTGCTGATAAAACGCAAAAAGCCTACATCCAAACGCTGCTCCGCGCGGTTGATGATCCGCAGCCAGCGGTCAATGCCACCTTGGTCGAACCGCTCACTGAACGCGAATTAGAAGTACTGCAATTGATTTCCCAAGGCTTGTCTAACCGTGAAATTAGCGAACGTCTTTACCTCGCGCTAGATACGATCAAAGGCCACAACCGCAAAATCTTTGGCAAGCTACAAGTGCAGCGCCGGACGGAAGCCGTCGCGCAAGCACGGGCGTTGGGGCTGTTGTGAGATTGGCCTAACACCTACATCTCTTGAAATACGCAAACGCTTCCCTCCCAGCGGGAGGGACTGAGGGAGGGAGAAATCCTAAGTAACCCTGCTGTTTGCGAAATCACCCCCTAAGAAGATAAAGAGTTAGTGAAACAGCACAGTCATTCACAGCAAAACCCACACTAACACCACCAACCACACCCCAAACAACACTTTAGTGTCTATGCGACCACACCGTTTGCTCAGTATTCTATAACCACATTGAGCAACCCAAACGGCAGGCGACATGACACAACAACAACATTCTCAACCATCGCAACTAAACCAGAGCCACGGCGTATACATGTATACGATCCGCGTGCAATCTGAATTACGCCCAAGTTGGGCAGGCTGGTTCGCCGATCTGACACTGATTGCAGACAATGGCACAACCCTGATGACCGGGGCTGTCGTTGATCAAGCTGCGCTGTATGGACTGCTCAAAAAAATACGTGACCTTGGCCTGCCGTTGATTTCTGTCAATCGCGAGGCGCTACCTCTTTCCGATGGAGGAGACTAACAATGAAAACTTCTGAATCTACCGCTAGGCTGTCTGATTTTTTATATTTACTAGTTAGTGATCTGGTGGTGCTTGTGGCATATTTATGGCTGAGTCTGACCCGCTGATCTGAGAGGTAAAGAAACACATGAAAGCATTTCGTTATTTGAACTATGGCGCACCAAGTCAGGTGCTTGAACTAATCGAAAAAGATATTCCAGCACCCGCTGCTGATGAAGTGATAGTCAAAATTCACGCTGCATCTGCCAACCCATTAGATTGGCGGCTGATGCGCGTTGATCCGGCTTTTGTACGCTTAGATCAAGGCTTATTCAAGCCGAAAAATACCGCTATTGGCGCGGACCTAGCTGGTGAAGTAACCGCAGTGGGTGCCGACGTAACCAAGTTTAAGGTTGGCGATGGCGTATTTGGCGATATGTCTAAAGGGGCATTCGCGGAATATGTAAGCGTCAAGCAAGACCACATTGCACATAAACCGGAAAGTGTCTCTTATGCAGACGCCGCTGCAACGCCAGTTGCTGCTATCACTGCGTTACAAGGCTTGCGTGATGTGGGCAAGTTGCAAGCCGGTGAGCACGTGCTGATCAACGGCGCGTCTGGCGGGGTAGGAACCTATTCTGTGCAGATTGCAAAAGCCATGGGTGCAGAAGTCACTAGCGTCTGTAGTGGACGCAATGCGGCGTTGGTCAAGTCGATTGGCTCCGACCATGTGATTGATTACACCAAGACCGAATTTTCAACCCAATCGCAAAAATACGACTTGATCTTAGACAACGTTGGGAATAAATCAATCGGCCAACTCCGTAATGTGCTTAGTCCACAAGGTCGGGCGGTGGTGGCTGGCTTCAAGAAAGTGGGCAATCTAATCAAGGTTGGCGCAACAGGCAAATGGGGATCGCACCCAGTGCTGCTAGTCAGTGCCACTGTAAAACAAGCGGACCTAGAGACCATCGCCG
>JAHDBW010000288.1 GCA_020630175.1 Anaerolineales bacterium | reverse complement strand
AATCTTTTGACTAATGAAATCCCGCTCAATTTGATTTTGCGTCAGATCTAGTGCGGTTTGGTAGCTAGCTAGCGCCTCTGCTAACTGGCCCAGTCGTTGATCCATATCGGCCTTTGCCAAATGCAGCGCCGCGTGCTTGGCTAACGGCTCTGCCAGCGGCTCTAGTAACAACAGCCCCAGCTCAACATCAAACGCATAGGACACAGCAATCGCATGGTTCACGCGCACGTGTGGATTTTTGTCGATGCGCATTAGCGCCTGATAAAGCCCAGCGATTTGTTCCCAGTCGGTATCAGCGGCGGTGGGCGCTTCGGCATGCACTGCGCTAATCGCCGCTTGCAACTGATACGGGCCAACATGCCGCATATAAAGCGCCTTTTGCACCAACGCTACACCTTCTTGAATCAAGCGTTGATCCCATAACTGCCGCTCTTGCGCGTCTAAAGGCACCAGTGCACCATTCGGGGCTACGCGGGCCTTGCGCCGTGAGTGATGCAACACCATCAAGGCCAGCAGGCCAATCACTTCGGCGTACTGACGTTCATTGACATCAGTGTTTTTGTACCGAATTAGCCCTTCTAACACGCGCCCCAAGCGGATTGCATTGTCACAAAGTTCCCACCGGATTAGCGCATCGCCAGCGGTAGCCGCGTAGCCTTCTGTAAAAATGAGATACAGCACGCTAAGCACCGCGTTGAGGCGCTCAGTCAGTAAATGGGCTGGCGGCACGTAATAAGGGATGGCCGCATTTTTGATCTTGCGCTTGGCACGTACCAAGCGTTGCGCCATTGTGGGCACAGGCACCATAAAGGCCGCTGCCACTTCTTCTGTTGTCAGGCCGCCAAGGGAATGGAGGGTGAGCGCCACCCGCTGCTCCATCGAAAGTGAGGGGTGGCAGCAGGTGAACATGAGTTTTAGACGCTCATCGGGGATGTCATCGGTGCCGTCAAAGTCTTCGGTAACCTGCAACGCAGCGGGCGGTAGCTCAGCCATCTCTTGGCTATCGAGCGATACCGCCTGCTTACGTCGCAGCCGATCAATGGCTTTGTTGCGGGCTGTCGTGGTTAGCCAGGCGCCCGGTTTACGCGGGATCCCGGCTGTTTTCCAATTATCCAAGGCGGCGGCGAAGGCTTCTTGCAGCACTTCTTCCGCCAACTCAAAGTCCCCCGTTTTACCAATCAATACCGCCAAAATTTGGCTGTATTCCTGTTGGTGAACAGTTGTGAGCGTTGCTTGGATAGTGGTCATGCGTGCGATTATTCCAGACCGTTTTCTGGAATTGCCATAATTGGACGTACTTCAATCGTGCCAAATTGGGCACCCGGGCATTTGGCAGCCCATTGCAGCGCTTCGTCTAGGTTTTCACAGTTTAGAACGTAGTAGCCGCCGAGCTGCTCTTTTGCTTCAACAAATGGACCGTGCGTGGTGATCATTTCACCATTGCGCATGGCAACGCTGGTGGCAGTTGTTGAAGGTTGTAGCGCATTGGCATCGACGAGTACACCGGCTTCAGCGAGTGCAGCTGAGTAAGCGCCGTATGCGGCAATTGAATCGGCCCAATCTTGGTCGGTCATGTGTTCGGCTTGGCTTTCGTCACTGTAAATCATTGCGAGGTATTTCATAAGATGTTCTCCTGAACTTGTTGCAGACTGTGTGTCTGAGATTGAAAATTTAGTAGCAGCTTGTTGTTTTGTTTGCTGCTTACACTCTACCGACGAACAACATCGACAGTTTTCGACACCCAATCTGACCCAATTTTGAAATTCATGTCACAAGTTAGTAATTAGGGGCAATTGCGTGTCGATTTCGGCACGCATACAGCCTAATAATTAGATGCTTTCCTATACAAGTGCATTCTAGTGTTACTGCATCAACCGCTTACCCGCCGCATGGACAGTTGAGAAATAATCCAGCAGTAACGCTTTCGGATCGGCGGCATCAACTAAGGCCTGATACGGCAAGATAGCCCCCTTGAAGCCTGCTGTTTGCCAGTAGGCACCTTCTGGCAGCTTGGTGTTTGTCAGTCCTTCAGGCGTTGGATAGGCCGTGATGTAAAAATAAGCGTCTGTGATCATGCCATCCCCGGTCGAAAAGCCAAAATTCATTTGCTCATCGGCATACTCTTCATTATTAGGATCTTGGCCGGGCACCAAGCGCCCAGAGAACCACAGCATCGCGAGATCAAAATGATGCGGCCACAGCACCACAGGGCCCGTCTCGCGGCGTAAAGACCCTTGGAATTCTTTCAAGATCAAATCAATTTGAGAAATTGCCTGCCACATGTGCGACACGGCTTGGATATCATAAATCAGCGGTTGCGTGGCAGAAAAAGGCGTTGTGTCAATTTCAACATCAATGCCGTGATTTTTCAACATCGCTAACGCGCTAGTCGTGAAACGTTGGATCGACTGTCCCCGCAACGCCACGGTTGCCATGCCGCCTGTACTGGTTGTGAGCACTAAGCGATGCGTAGTGAAATCTAATCCTAACGCAAACGTCAACGCGCCATAGGCAATCGGTCCAGTTGTGAGCCCAGTGCTAGCGATGTTCAGGCTGACATGCCACCAATGCTTTTGTTTGGGCGCCAGCGCACGCCGAATTTTGCCAATCACCTGTGAAAACAAAATGATGCTGTTCCGAGTGGGTTCCCAATTGGCCAAGACTAAGGGTGGAAATTTATTAAGTTGCATAGTTCTCTCTTGATAATGTATTGCGTTGCAAAAAATAATGCCATCGAACTAAATAAGATGCCAACATTAATATAGATAAGCTAACGCCTTTTGTTCTTTTAACCTGTTTTCGGTGTCTAATTACACAGATGCACTCAGATATTTGTATATTACGCCACATTGCTTTTGTTACACGTTTTGTAATATAAAGTCTTGTGGAACTGGCGTTGTTTTGCAAAGAATGCTGCAAAATACGTGAACACCACATCAATTATCGCAAACCTGACGCTTGCCTTAAGAAAACCAAATGTATTGCTAATGCGATTCAAACCGATTCTGCGTTTTCCGCAACTATAATAAGGCGATTATTTTGACGATCGCATTTTGTTAAAGGATAAGGGAAAGGCGATCAGGAGACGTTTTATGAAACAGTTTATTTTGAAATTCAAAACGGCGGCATTACTCGCCGGCATGTTGAGCATTTTCGCGCTTGCGGCAGCCTCAGCACAAATCATCCCACATGTGCCAAATGGGTCCTTTGAAGAAGGGTCTACCCCATGGAACGGCATCCCAAGCGTGCAAGTGCCGCTACACTGGGAATTGTCTTGGGCTGAAGATGACGTTTGGGGCCGCCCAGACACCTTTGTACGTTACGCACCGGGCTCTTACCTAGCGCGTGATGGCCGCACCTACTTTGGGGCAGAGACCGTTGGTCGCCCAATGTTCTTGCGCATGCGCCAGCAAATCAACGATGTGGTAGATCCGGGTGAAATTTACACCTTGGTGCTGCCTGTTTTCCCAGAATTGCTAGACCGCAACGCACCGGGCAAGGTTTACGAAGCGAATCCAGCAGCAATTGCAGTGCAACTACGCCTTTACTCTGGGGGAGTGCAAATCTTTGATAGCGGCCTGCTAGATGGCAACTCTGTTGCCGTTGGGCGTTGGTCACGGATTGAAGTGAACTTTGAACCAAAAGCAACCGACCTCGAAATTCACCTTGAACTTCGGGCGCTTGATCCAGCGAATTCGCTCAATGCGTTCTATATTGATGGCGTAGACCTCAAAAGCACTGGTCTAATTTCACCAACGCGGCAAGCTGAGTTGGCAAACGCTAGCGAATACAAAGTACAACCGGGCGACAATCTGATTGCAATTGCAAACAAGGTTCAAGTTGACTTGGCAGAGTTGATGTACTTCAACCGCATGAGCAACTCCAGCCTGATTTACCCAGGTATGGTCTTGAAAATTCCACGTGAATACGATCAAGCCGCTGAAGAAGCTGCCGCAGCAGCCGAACTAGCCGCTGCTGAAAGCGTCATTCCTGATCTTGTTGAAGGTGAAGGCGACGGTGCTGGCACCGCTGCCGCACCAGTTGAAGAGGCTGCGCCAGAGCCAGAACCTGAGCCAACCGGTCCAATTACGCATACGGTAAAAGGTGGCGAATTCTTGGCGCGCATCGCAGCCAGCTATGGCGTTAGCTACTTGGACATTATGCAGGCCAATGGCATGTCTAACCCGAACTT
>JAHDBW010000287.1:2336-4195 GCA_020630175.1 Anaerolineales bacterium | reverse complement strand
ACCAACACAAGGACAACACAATGCCATTTTGGCGTAATTACTATCATCTTGTTTGGGCAACAAAAGAGCGTAAGCCTTTGATTACTGCAGATGTTGAGCCAGTCTTGAAACGGTATTTACGTCTAAAATCGGCTGAGTTAAAGATTGGGGTTTATGCGTTAGACGGCTGGACGGATCATCTACATATGGTTGTAACGGTGCCGCCCAAGCTAGCAATTTCAGATGCGGTTAAGAATTTGAAAGGGGCTAGCGCGCATTATCTAAACACAAAATCACACGTAGGTGAAAAATTCGTTTGGCAGCGAGGCTATGGTGTACTCACGGTCAGTCAGAAATCATTGGCTGTTGCAATATCCTATGTTCAAAAACAAAAAGAACATCATCAAAATAATACGGACAACAGTTGGTTAGAGCGCGTTGATCCGGGGGATGATGGGCCAACCGTAACTCTTTATCCTGATCAAAATATCGTTCGAGAAGATCAATCACCTTACATAACAGACGATCCATTTCCGTTTTGAATTCTGAACATGCCCACGCATGTTTGCCTATTATTTACGAAACTTATATAAAAACTCATTATGACTTCTTACCAAGCTTCAAAAGCGCTAGTCCGTGCTTATTTTGACGATTTAGAAAACGCAACCGCCGAAACAGCAGTTGATGTCCTAAAGCAATACACCTCTGACGATTACCACTGGCGTGGTGTCTATCCGTTCCGTGAACAGTTCGGTGCGGAGGCTGCTGCAACTGTCTTCTGGCAACCATTGATGAATTCCTTACGCCATATTCAGCGCCGACAAGATATTTTTATTGGTGGCACCAACGAAATTAGTGGCGAACAGTGGGTCATGAGCATGGGCAACTTCATGGGACTATTCGATGAGGATTTCCTTGGCATTCGACGTACCCGAAAAATGGCGAACTTGCGCTATGCCGAATTTAGTTGTGTCGAAGATGGCAAAATCACCAAGACCGGCATTTTTGTTGATCTAATCGGGCTGATGGTGCAAGCCGATATGTATCCATTGCCACCCTCAACTGGCGTTTACTTTAACTACCCCGGCCCACGCACGCATGATGGATTAGTGTATGAAGATGCGCAGCCGGAAGAAGGCGTGAAAACGCGCGATTTAGTCAATAAGATGATTGATGACTTGAGTGCGTTGAACGAGAGCGGGTCGATGGGCTGCCCACCTGAGGTCTTGGAAAAGGCTTGGTCACCACGCATGATTTGGTATGGTCCAGCTGGCATTGGTGCAAGTTATACGATCCCGCGTTATCAAGAACAGCATCAACTGCCATTCCGTAATAATTTGGATGACAAAGTCTTCAATGGGCACGTTTGCCGTTTTGCAGAGGGTAACTTTGCTTGCTTCTTTGGTTGGCCAAACCTATCTAACCGTGCAATTGGGGGCTTTTTAGGCCTGCCTGCGGGCGCGGCAGGCGCAGACATGCAAGTTGTAGATGTGTATCGCCGGGAGGGCGATAAGCTGGTTGAAAACTGGGTGCTGATTGACCTTGTCTATTGGCTCAAACAACAAGGCGTGGATATCTTAGAGCGCACGACAAGTATTCTGAACAAAACTGAGTAACGGCCTCAATCTTTTCTAAAGCAAATAAAAATATTTTCAGGTTGTTTGTTGGCGCATAATAGAAGTGCGACAACAAACAACAACATCTTTCTTCTCCTCCTTGAGAAGTGGCTCCGCCTAATTACACCGAACTGCCAAGCTTTTAGCTAGCGAAATTGGAATACTGGCTGAGCCATTTTTCTTTAACGCACAAACCAGTAGTCTTACTTTCTATGAAACATATATTGATTTGCCTCTTGATTGCTGTGGCTTTAGTTGTTTATG
>JAHDBW010000287.1:0-2236 GCA_020630175.1 Anaerolineales bacterium | reverse complement strand
ATGTGTATGCATTTCAAGGCGGGCTAAATATGCGTGGCAGTGAAGCTGAAATTCAGGAACGTTTACGCTCTGAGTTTCGTGTTGGGCAATCTATTCCGGTTTACTATGCAGCATCGCAACCGAGCTATTCAGCACTAAATCCAACTAGCCGATGGTGGCAGCTGCTACTTATGATCGGTGGTGGAGTGTTGCTTTGGGTTTACGGTATTTTGGACATCCGTAGTCGCATTAGATTGCTAAAAAGATAGGCCTGAACGGATAGTCGTCTTCGTCCCAATGATTTCTCAAGCGATTGTAAATTTTTGGTAGGCGTGTTTCTTGCAATACTATAAGTGCGACAACAAACAACATCTTTCTTCTCCTCCTCCTTGAGAAGTGGCTCCGCCTAATAACACCTACTCGCTAAGCTTTTAGCTGGCAAAATTGGAATACTGGCTGAGCCATTTTTCTTTTAAAGCGCCAGTTATTACTAAATACTTGATTGTGCTTTGTCCTAAGACCTTTACCTACATAACTCGCCCAATATTTGAGAGAATAGATGCATGAAAACTATCCTTAACACGTTTTGGGAAGCTTTTGGGCATCTCAATGTGATCCAAACCGTTCCAACCATGTTCGACTCCAACGAGCGCCGCCAAGTCATCCAAGCTGGCATTATTGGGGCTGTGGTCTGGGCGGTTGTGTTTGCGCTGAAAAATAGCGTGCATTGGGTATTTCATGAACTCATCCATTGGTTAGATCATGCGCCTTGGTGGTGGATGTTTGGTCCGCTAATTCTCGGGGCATTGATTACCGCAGTGCTTGTGCATTGGCGCAGTAGTGAAGTGCATTATGAAGCGGGCGATGGACACATCCATGAGCTAAATGATGTTGAAGGTGATGGTTTGGAACGCGCGATTGGCTTGTACTTTGCCGCCGAACCTAAATTTGAACAAGCGCTTTTAGGGAAAGAAGGCGTCGACGTGCGCTGGGAATTGCCGACATTTTCGCTCGCGTTTCGGAAGTTTCTGGCGACGTTAGCAACGCTTGGATCAGGCGGTAGTGGCGGGCTAGAAGCCAGCGTTACGCTAATTGGTGAGAGCGTTGCGGCCGGTTTATTCAAACCACGGGCTTGGCTAACAAAGGCGGAAGCACGCGTAACGCCTTTAGGCCGCGTGATGGACTGGTGGCAAAACTCACATCCTGATGAATTGCAAACCGCGCAGCTTAGCGGTATCGCAGCGGCAGTGGCAACGTTGCTTGGCGCACCGTTTGCAGCGGCTTTCTTTGCGACTGAAGTGATGTATCGCCGCCGCCCAATTATTGAGAAGCTCGTATTCTCTCTTGTGGCTGCGTTAGTTGCGTTCTTTCTGAGCAGTATCTTTTCAGGTGGGCACACCGCAATTTTTGAAGTCGAAAATCTTGTAGCGCCCCCAAATAGCTTGCGTTATTATGGCGCCGTTGCGTTATGTGCGGCCTTGATTTCAGTGGTCAGCTTGTACTTCTCAAGGCTACAAATTAGCTTTGATTATGGCTTCCATAAAGCGCAACCCAATGTCTGGCAACGGCACGTAGTTGGCGCGATTGTCACGGGCTTAATTGCCATTGGGGCAATGTACTTGACGGGTGCCGGACCAGCGTTGGTCTTAGGCCCCGGTGAAGAACCGATCCTCGCGGCGATGGCTGGTGAACTAACGCTGACTGTCGCGCTTGTGGCGCTGTTCGCAAAAATGCTAGCGACGCTAGCCACCATTGGCTCAGGTGGTTCAGCCGGGTTGCTGGTGCCTTCACTTTATTTTGGGACAATGGTCGCCACAATCATTGCGTCTTTGTTTGGCTTGCCGCCGATTATTCTCATTATTCCAGCAATGGCTGGGGCACTTGTTTCGATTGTAAATGTCCCCTTGGCGGCGATGTTATTCGTGGCTGAAGTGTTTGGTGCCAGTTATATGGTGCCGTCTCTCGTCACGCTGATTGTTGGCATGCTGCTGGCACAACGCACGAGCATTTACCGCACCCGCCGCGAAACGTACACAGGGAAGCAAATTTTGCCGGGCTACAGCACAAAACGGGTCAACGCGCCTGACAGCTGGATCGGCAAAACATTAGTTGATTTACGCCTACGCAATCGCTTCAATATTAGCGTTGTTGGGATTGTGGATTTAGAAAATGAAGAGGAACAAGTCCACCTAAATCCGGCGGCAGACTACAAATTTACCGAGAACGATGTGCTGATTGTGATGGGTAAGGACGCGGA
>JAHDBW010000286.1 GCA_020630175.1 Anaerolineales bacterium | reverse complement strand
GGGCATGTCCAAATGACATACCCTTTTCATCAAACGCAGCTTAGCGGTTTATGGCACTTGGAATGGCACCACAACTTGATCCGGCGTATTGAGATGCGAAACAGTGTGATTCAGGCGCACATCAAGGCTAAGGTAGCGCAATTCTTCGAGCAAAGCGCGGTCTTCAGCCGTTAGGCCATCTAGCGCCATCAGTTCATCAACCATTGCAGACAAGTCATACTGCAAGGTCATTGTCATTTGGATATTTTCCAAGAAGAACGTGTCCTGATATGGCGCAAAGATGTAACTGCCCTCGACCAACGTGGCCGTTACACTTATATCGTCCCCTAGCCCAAAGGCGGCTAAGTCAGCGCCATCGATTGGCAAGGCTACATTTGCAAAGCGATATTGCACTTTTGGCGTTCCATCTAAATTGATATCACGCGCGGTACACGGTGCGCTGAGCAGTGCATCGCTGATATCTGCCTCTAGAATTTCACTGTAAGGGATTTCATTAACAATTTCTTCCACTGGGACGCGAGCATATTCAAAGCGCTCGTCACCTTCTTTGAAATAGACCACGCCATCCGCATAGATAATGCTAAATGTTGTGTTTTCTAAGTCAGAAAAGCTGAACGTTTCTACCGCAACGCCCGTTGTATCGATGGTGATTGAGCCATCTAAGCGCATTTGCGTTGGCACGCCATTTTGTTGACGCATGAGCGTCCGCAGATTCATGTGCGTTGGATTCAGCAATCCACTTGAATTACTCTCAAGCGCCATGGATGTCGTAGCGCGATAAGACTCAATCGATTGCAAGGTATCTGCATTGATGAGGTTGGGGTCACAAGTGGCAGTTGCTACGCTTTCGCCAATTGTTGGCACATGCGGTGTGGGCTCTGGCTCAGCCGTTGGCACTGGTGCCGCAACAGGTGGCGCTGCGGTTGGTTCCGCTGGCGCAACGGGTTCAACCACCGGCGTGATAGACAGTTCTGTCGCTGCAAATTGATACTGGCCATTTACCACTGCCGATATGATGGTCACTGTTGTATCGCCAGCAACCGTAATTGGGAGTTGAAGCTGCCCGTTAGGCCCGTTGATTTCAAGCGTTTGCGCGCCCAGCGGCACAGACAGTGTGGCAGATTCTCCAGCCTTCACTGCGGT
This sequence comes from Anaerolineales bacterium, assembly GCA_020630175.1. GTDB lineage: Bacteria > Chloroflexota > Anaerolineae > Anaerolineales > UBA6668 > JAHDIM01. The sequence continues at coordinate 3,092 of JAHDBW010000286.1, read as the reverse complement.
TGCCGTGCCATTTGCAATGACCAACTTGCCTTCAGACGCTTGGTTTTCAATGGTTAACACCGCCTCAGTTGCGATTACGCTCCCAAACTGAAACAAGAGTAACAAAACACTCGCAAACACGGCGAGACTAAGCGACAACTTAGATTTAGTCATAGTTATATTCATCGGATACGTTCCTTTTTTACATAATGTTGGCCGCCTAATAGCAGCCAACAGCAGCGATCTTAAAAATTTATTATTGCTAGCCCCTGCTTAGAAATCACTTGTGACAACGCGGTCTACATAGTCAACGCCATCGTCGGTGACTGTGGCCGTTCCGCCATTGATCACAATAACGGAGTAATCTTCTAGCACACCGTCACGCAATACATTGATGAAGAACCGATCAGCACTGCCCCAAGAGAGCGCCACCCGCGCATTTGGCGCAAGCGTAAAGTCACGGTCACAGTAGCAAGTATTGCCATAAGTAGACACGTAAATCACAGAGTCTGTCTCATTGACTAAGCTAACCACCCGATGTTCAGGCGGGTCTACGCTCGTGGTTGGGTTGTCCGTATTTGGGGACGGATCTTCAGCCAGTTGGGCTGGGGCTTGGTAATCGGCCGGGTCTGTTGAACAGCCAGACGCTTGGTCGGGATCATCTTCCGTCCACATGCTTGTGTAATAACAGGTGGTTGCATCTAACCAAAAGCGCACGCGTTCACGGTCGCCGTTTTCTAAGTACATGCCCGGTGTTACGCAAAACCACGCTTCTTCATTAGATGGAATAGTAAACGAGATGGGGTCGGGGCCATCTAACAGCACGTAATGCGGTGCCGCTGCTAAATTGGTATAGCGCACCAGCACCTTGTCCGCACAAGTTGCGTCCGTGGGGCTTTCATCAAAGGTCATTTTGGGTAAGTCTCCAACCCACTCCGTTTCAAGTGCATAGGCTCTTAGGCTCGTATCCGTGTGATCTAAACGCGTATAGCTCTGCTTTACCGTTAGCAAGAATTCCACGTCTCTCACTTTCTTGCCACGCTTGCTTACCACGCTTAGGTCATACTCAGCTGAGACCAAACGGTAGGTTCCGCCTTCTTTATGGAAATTGAAGCTGCCTTCACGCAGGCTAACCGTGAGCGCAGAGCTTTCTTCGTTAAGAATGTAGTCAATTTCACTCGCCCGGATATCCAATGCGATCGTTTCAAACGTGTAGCGCAAGGTTTTTTCAGTGCCGTATACATCTTCAAACGCAGTGCAAGGCTTGCCCACTAACCTTGATAAGACTTCGCCTTGGGTAAGGTCGAACAGTGCATAATGCGGCACAACCTCTACCATGTCGTTCTCATCCATCCCGTCTAGGGCATTGGAATTGAAATAAAACACATCGTCAATATAGCGACCATCTAGTAAAAACACATCTTCATCTTCGTTCACCGTGGGATCTTCTGAGACATACGCAAACTCACCTAAGAAGTTAGTTTGCAATAACCGCTGCGCCTCCTTGCGGAATACCCCATACATCCCAACTTCGAGTACGCCCTGATTTGGAATATTCTCAACTGCCACAGTCACGTTGACCCTCGACCGATACGCTGGCCACGCCGTGTGCGTACTTGCAGAAACAAGCGCCCAGTCACATCCAGCCGCTAGCTCAGAGACCACTGGCGTTACGTCTGGCGGAATGATTGGCAGCGGTTGTAGCGTTGGTGTGGGGGTTACCGTTGGCTGGGCAGTTTGGGTCTGCGCAACCGCAGTTTGGGACTCAACAATCCGTTGGGTAGCCTGTGCAACTTGCGTGTTGGAATACGCAATCGTCGCGGCATAGTCGATTGTGGGCATAGGCGTTGCCGTTGGGCGCTGCTGCTTTGGGGCGGCAGAAGGGGTTACGGTTGGCGGCGTTACGACCTCGGCCACCGCCGCTTGGTCACCGCTACAGCCTAACAGCACAAACGCGGCACCGCACAGCACCACCAAATACCCAACTCTTTTTTTCAGTAATCTATATAGATTTCCCATTGTTGATACTTTACCTACCCGCATAGACCTGCTTGATTTTGCGAACAATTGACCCTGTTGTTAATCAGAGCTGCCTGCTAAAAAAAACACGAGCGCTGTATAAGCGCTCGTGTTTTGAACCGTCTAGTATTAGTCTTCTACGTAGCTGATGCCATCCGCATTGATTGTGAGCGTCCCGCCCTGCTTGACCTCAATCTCAAACACGCGAATGTCTGTCTCGGAGTAAGCAACACCCACTAAGTACGTGTCTGACTGGCCCCAAAGCGTGCCGAGCGTTTCATTTGGCGCAAAGGCAAACGTACTGTTACAAGCACAATTGACGCCTAAGTATTCGACAATAATGTCTGTTCCAGAATTATTGATCGTTCTTACTAAGCGTGAATTGAAACGTGGCCCCGCATCGATGAGCGCCTGATCTACAACAGGGTTCACATCAAGCACCACTGGGCGGCTATATTGTGAAGCATCGTTAGAACAATAAGACGTTGGGAACGCAGCGCCTCGCGGACGGACGGTGACCGAGTAACAAACGTTTGTATCCGTGTAATCGCGCCATCTGTCATCAGACCCACTTTGTATGTAGATCCCTGGATTGACACAGAGCCACGCCTCAGTTGCTGGCGGGATTAGCATCTGTACTTTTTCTGGGCCGGTTAGCGTAAGGTCCCACGTGTATGGGTGCAAGTTACTCCAACGAATAAGCGTCTTGCCTGCACAGCTTTCCGCCATTGAGGCTGCCGCTTCATCTGAGATCACAACCTCTGTTGCTCTTGGGGTAACCGTGAGCGTGATTGGCGTGCTCTTCAACGTGACTGACGTTTTAGCTTCGCCACAAACTTCCTCGCCAGTAATCGTTACAGCCAAGCTAAGTCCACCAGCTCTTTGGGCCGTAAAAGTGCGCACTACTGGCATTACATTTGGTGAGAAATGCACGTCTTCGTCAAGCAACGCCCCCACATCCCCAATTGGTCGCGTGCTGATATTTTGCTGAGTAATTTCAAACGTACACCCAGCTGAAGGGTGGACATCGATTGTGTAAGAAGATGACGCACCCTCTTCAACCGTTGCAGATGCAAAAGCAACGCTGATGCTAG
>JAHDBW010000285.1:2282-4280 GCA_020630175.1 Anaerolineales bacterium | reverse complement strand
CTGCCAACTGCCAACTGCCAACTGCCAACTGCCAACTGCCAACTGCCAACGATAAATTCATAGTGTTATGACTGAGGCATGCATTAGCAATTGATTATTGGCTGTTGATTATTGACAATTCAATCCGCTTAGTTGTCTAAAACGTCTAGCATGCGGTCTGGATAGTCGGTGATGATGCCGTCGACATCCATTTCTAAGATACGCTGTATATCGGTGGTTTCGTTGATTGTCCAGGCGTGCACATGAATGCCTTTACGCTGGGCAGACCGAATAACGCTGCGTTTTAGCACGGTGAGGTTGAAGCGCGTTTCAGGAATTTGCAGCGCCGTCCCAGATGGATTCCATGTGCCGCCTAGCCCAAAGGTTGAAAGCACAACAATCGGTACCACTTCTTTTTGAGAAAGAGCAGTAGCAACTTCTGGGCACGCAGCGCGGAATTCCACTACGGTATCATCAGAAAATGCCGCAACCAACGTCCGTTGCGTTAGGTCATAGTCGCGCAACATTGTGCACAAGGGCTCAATTAGCGACGGTTCTTGCTGTTTGATCTCGATGTTGTAACGTTGATCTGGGAACTGTTCGAAAATGTCTTCCAGCGCTGGAATTGTGATGCCCTGCCCCCGATAAGGATAGGTAGAGTCCTCATACAAGGTCGGCCAGTTATAACCAGCGTCTAGCGTTTGGAGATCGGCAAAGGTGTAGTCATTTACCAAGCCGGTGCCATCTGTTGTGCGGTCAACCGTTGTGTCATGAATGGTTACCAGCACCCCATCAGACGTGCTGTGCAGATCCATTTCTAGCACATCGACACCTAGCTCTACGGCATGGGCAAATGCAGCTAGCGTATTGCTGGGACGCAATCCATCGCCACCTTGATGCGCAATCACTAGCGGTCGGTTTGCCGTTTCAGCGTCCGTAATCCAATTATGCGTTGGTAAAGGACGGGCGCGTAGAACCGCAATGCCATAAATACCAATCAAGCCAATAAGAACCAGTTGCCAGCGTTTCATAAGGGTTTAGTCAATAGTCAGCACAACGCGGCCGCGTGCTTTGCGTTTTGCAAGCTGATTGATTGCAGTTTTATAGTCTTCAAGCGGATACGTTTCAGACACAAATGGCTTGATAGAGCCTTCTGTGTACCAGTCCATGAGCGTGCTGATAGAGTCGCGTAGAACTTGCGGCTCTACTTTGGAATATGCGCCCCAATGCACGCCAACAATGCTGAAGTTTTTGACCAGCGCGTAATTCACCGGCGCTTGGGGAATTTTGCCACTCGCAAAGCCAATGACCAATAGGCGGCCACGCCAGTTGATACAGCGCATCGATTGTAAGAACGTGTCGCCACCAACTGGGTCATAAATCACGTCAGCGCCTTTGCCATTGGTCAGTTCTTTGACAATCGTGCGGAAATCTTGCTCACGATAGTTGATGAGGTGATCGGCACCGTTTGCTTCGGCAATTGCTAGCTTTTCTGGCGTGCTGGCCGTTGCAATGACGGTCGCACCCATGCGCTTGCCAATCTGGACCGCTGTCAGGCCTACGCCACCAGCCGCACCATGTACGAGTAGCGTTTCGCCTGCTTTGAGTTGGCCACGATCTTCTAGTGCAATATGCGATGTCCCATTGGCAATAATGAAGGATGACGCTGTCGCATAATCCATTGCGTCTGGAATTTGAAAACACATTGACGCAGGCACAATGCATTCTTCCGCCATCGCCCCATGATCAAGATAACCAGCGACGCGGTCGCCAATGCTGAAGTCAGTAACGCCTTCGCCAATTTCTAGCACGTCGCCCGCTAGTTCAAGCCCCGGCGTAAACGGCAGCGGCGGTTTTACTTGGTAATTGCCCGCAATTTGCACAATATCGGCAAAGTTCAACCCGGCAGCACGCACGCGCACCCGAATTGTGCCCGGCCTGATCGCCGGAGAAGGGATGGTTTCAAGGGTTAGTGTATCTGGCGTGCCAAACGCGTGGCAGCGGACGGAGCGGATGGTG
>JAHDBW010000285.1:0-2182 GCA_020630175.1 Anaerolineales bacterium | reverse complement strand
TCTCGTATCGGCATATCCTCTTCATTCACAAAGAAGTCCGGCATCAATTCGTGATAGTCCAAGTCTGGGTTGACCTGATACTGCTTTAGATCAGTGACACCCGCATTGCGGAGTACGGTTTCGTCGATAAAGAAATTGCCGCTTGTCTCACGGCTGGGTGAAGTCAGGATGACGTGGGCGGCATCGGCCATGATGGCTGGCGTGCGGCTGATAGCCATCATTTTGTCGCCGCCGAGTAGGTTTTCAATTGCGGCAGTAGCAATGCCCGTAACCGGCCAAAGCGCGTTGACGCCAATGCCTTGATCAGCAAACTCCCCGGCCATCCCCAAGACACACATACTCATGCCATACTTCGCCATGGTGTAAGCCACGTGGTTTTGGAACCAGCGCGTGTCCATATTCAGCGGTGGTGATAAGTTCAAAATATGCGGATTTTCAGCCTTTAACAAATGCGGAATGCACAGTTTTGAGGTCAGAAACGTGCCGCGCGTATTCACGCTATGCATGAGGTCGTAACGTTTCATGCTGGTCATTTGCGTTGGCGTGAGGCTAATGGCGCTGGCATTGTTGACAACGATATCAATCCCGCCAAAGGTTTCAACCGCTTTGTCGACAGCAGCCTGCACGTCTTCTTCATGACGAATATCGACCTTAACCGGCAACGCCTTACCGCCTGCGGCTTCAATTTCTTCGGCAGCGGTAAAAATTGTGCCCGCTAATTTTGGATGCGGTTCGGTCGTTTTGGCACAAATAACAATATTCGCCCCGTCTTGTGCGGCGCGTAGCGCAATTGCTTTGCCAATGCCGCGACTAGCACCAGTGATAAAAAGTGTTTTTCCTGCGAGAGTGGTCATCATTGCTCCTAGTCGAATTGTAGAAAATCTGGTTTACGTTTTTGCATGAAGGCCATTGCGGCTTCCATAAACTCTGGCGATTTGAGTGCCGCTGCCCACACTTCAGACTCAGCTTTGATCATCGCGTTGATATCGGCATGTCCTGAACCTTGGCGTAACAAGCGTTTTGTATCCCGCAGTGAGCGCGCAGGCAGGTTGACCAATTTTTGACAGGCCTTTTCAGCAGCCGTCATTAGCGCGTCTTCAGCCACAAACTGCGTAACAATGCCCCATTCAAATGCTTGTTCACCGCTGAATGCTTCAGACAGCATGAGAATGTGCCGGGCGCGGGCAATGCCCACAATGTCAGCTAGGCGCATTGAGCTAGCAAATTCTGGCGCTAAGCCTAACTGGGTAAACGCCAAGTTGAATTTGGCAGATGGCGTGCCAATGATCACATCGGCATGAAAAAGCAGAGTAGAGCCAATGCCGACGGCATCACCGTGCACAGCAACGACAAATGGCTTCTCCAATAACAGGATGGCCTGCATCATTTGCATTACTTCGAGGTTTTCATCAAACGGACGTGCGCCTTGTGATAGTCCCATGAAATCGACAAGGTCATTGCCAGATGTGAAGCTATCACCTGCGCCATGCAACAACACGCAGCGGATTTCCGGATTTGTGTTGGCAGCGGTAATTGCATCGGCCAGCTTTTGATACATCGCAAAGGTAAGCGCATTACGCTTATCAGGCCGATTTAGCGTTAGCGTGAGAACATGATTTTCGACTTTTGATTGAACTAAATCTGTCATAGTGGCAACTCAATATTGGTAATTAGATAAGGCCAGCAAAACAACTGACCGACGGTCATTATAACGGTTTCGCCAGACTCAAATACGAATCTGATAAAAATTCGGTAAGATTTTGGAAAATCAAGCGCTCTAATGCTTGTAAGAGATACATAAGGCCGCGAACGCGCAGTCTAAAATGGATCTAATCTTAACTAGCAGCCATCCAAAGATGGCTAGGCAGAGAAAAAATTATGGCTAATAACGAAAAAATTGTAATGTATTCCACGTCTTGGTGTGGTGACTGCATCCGAGCAAAACGCTTCTACAATGACTATGGCATTGACTTCGAAGAGATCAACATTGAACAAAACCCACAACACGTGGAAACTGTGATGAAGATCAACAATGGCGCGCGTAGCGTTCCAACGATTGTTTATCCTGACGGCAGCGTAATGGTTGAACCTTCACAGCGTGAACTAAAAGCCAAACACAACGTCACCTAGTCTATATTAGTAGAATGGAAAGCCCAGCCGTGTGCTGGGCTTTTTTATTTAA
>JAHDBW010000284.1 GCA_020630175.1 Anaerolineales bacterium | reverse complement strand
GAGGCTCGCGTCTACGTAAGGAAGTAGGTTTTGCCACAAGATAATATCGATTGTGCCCGTCTCATCCGCGAGGACGAGACGGACGCCAGCGGAAAATGTAACCACGTCTTGGACCGTACCCGCAACAGTAATAAAGCGCTCTAGGTCTGTAAGCGCTAGGCTGTTGATTGGCGTCAAGGTTGGCTCCCACACAGCAGCCGTGACGATTTGCAGTGCGTCTGGTGTAAAGGGCACAATTTGAACTTGCTCTTGATAGGTATCCACCTTGCCGTTGATGGCAACAACCGTCCCGGGCAAGAGCGCGGTGCTGTCGTCTAGCGCGGAGAACACGTCGTCCATTAGCAGTATTTCGACCGTGTCCAAGTCATCAGTGAGGGTGAGTTTGAAGCCACCAGCGTAACTGTGCGCTTCAACAATGGTCCCTTGCACATCCACGTAGCTGCCTATCGCATCAGGGATTGCAGCGAATGCAGTTGTAGACGTCACCGGAATCGGCAAGACCTCTTCGTCCAACACTGGCGTCGGCCGTGGCGCGGCAATCGCAATCACCGCGCTAGAGGGCTGCACGTCAATCGCCAATTCTGGAATAATTTCAACTTGCCCCTGATAGTGCCGCACAGTCCCCCCAAGCGTTACAACTTGCCCAGCTTGGAGCGTTTCGGATGGTAAGGCTTCCGCTAGATTGCTCCACAATAGCAGCAGGCTAGTACCAGTTTCGTCATATATGGGGATTTTGACTCCCGCTGAAAACGGCTGAGCCTCTCCTAAAACGGCTTGCGTGGTTACCCAAGTGCCGTCTGCAACGGTGGCTAAGTCTGCCAATTGCGATTGCGGCTGCGCGGCTAGCGCTGTTGTTTCTAATTGGGTTGCTAGCAACTGCGGCTGACCACGATAGTCTGTCACCATGCCTGTAATGTTGAGCGCGTCACCAACGGTTGGCGTTTCAGCGGCACCGTACAACAGTTGGCTAGCCTCAGTCCAAGCAACATCAATTTCACCAGTCTGGTCACGCACATTGAGAATGATCAACCCAGGGTATGGCGTGCGAACCGAGCGGACCGTGCCTGTTAGCGTCACCGGCTTGGCATCAGCTTGCGTTTGTAGCGCCGCAACCGTCCGCGCTGCTGGCGCTGGCGATTGGCTTTCTAGGGTGTCAACGGACGCAAGGGTAAGGGCAACCGATTCGGCACGGTAGCGCAACGTTCCTTCTAAGGTCACCATATCCCCCGGTTTAGGAACGCGCTGCTGATTGAGGATATGTTGCGTCTCGGTTTGGTAACTACGCACTTGGATTTCGCCACTTGCATCTGCCAGTGTAAACGTCAGGTAATCCGTTTTTGCATCATAGCGTGGGATATCTGTCACTTGGCCGGTAACGCGCACATAGCCCATATTCATGAGCGCATCGATATCTGTAATCTGATTAACTGTCGGGACGCCTGTTCGCGTTGCGCCAATCACAAGCGCGGCGGTGCCTAAAATGGCAGTGAGCATTGCCACCCAGCGTAACGATTTGATCGAGACTTTTTCAGAAATGGTTGCGTTAGTCATGAGAAAATAAATGGAGCTCAAATTAGCGCGATAGGCCGTAATACCCACTGCGATGTAAGACTTAACGCGCCACGCTTCAAAATTCAGCATTCATTGGAATATTCAAATGACATTCGAACCCGCTTACAACTCTTACCGCTCGGCTGCGATGGGCACAAAGGGGATGGTTGCCACAAGCCAACCGCTTGCCGTGGCTGCTGGCTTAGATCTCTTACGCCAAGGTGGCAATGCAGCGGATGCAGCCGTAGCAACTGCTGCTGCACTTGCTGTTACAGAACCTTGCTCCACAGGAATTGGCGGGGATTGCTTTGCGTTGTATTACGATGCGGCATCCAAAACAGTACGTGCCCTGAACGGCTCTGGCCGCGCACCGAGTGGTCTCAATTTAGACGTCCTTACCAAAGCGGGGATAACCGACAAGTGGCAGCCGTTTTCGGTTCATAGCATTACCGTACCTGGAGCGGCTGCCGGTTGGTGCGATACCATTGCAGAGCTTGGCACAAAGGAGATGGCAACAGTGCTTGCACCCGCAATCAAGCTAGCTGAAGAAGGCTTTCCGGTTGCACCGTTAACATCATATTTCTGGGAACGCGGCGTCCAGAGCCAGTTACAACACGCAACGAATGGCGCTGAATTGACCATCGCTGGCCGGGCGCCCCGCAAAGGTGAGCGTTTTCAAAATCCCGGCATGGCCCGCACGTTACAAATGGTGGCAGAACACGGCAAGGCTGGCTATTACGAAGGCGAAATTGCAGATGCGATTGTGGCGGTTGTGCAGCAAAATGGCGGCGTCCTTTCACTTGCCGATCTCGCCAACCACACCTCCACTTGGGAAACGCCAATCTCCACCGATTATCACGGCACCCGCGTGTGGGAATGTCCGCCCAATGGACAGGGCTTGGCCGCATTGTTAGCGCTCAACATTTTAGAAACGCTCGACATCCACAATCTTGATCCGCTTAGCGTGCAACGGCTACATTTACAAATTGAAGCCATGCGATTGGCGTTCGCCGATACCGCTTGGTATGTGACAGATCCCGCGCATGTCAATATTCCAACTGCGGATTTGCTATCACGGACATACGCGCAAGACCGCGCCAAGCTAATCAACCGCGAGAAAGCAACGGTTGACCAAAAACGAGGCACGCCAGTGGCTGGATCAGACACGGTCTATTTGAGCGTCGTTGATCAATGGGGCAACGCGTGCTCGTTTATCAACAGTAACTATGCGGGATTTGGAACAGGGATCGTGCCAAAAGGATTTGGCTTTACGTTACAAAACCGTGGTGAGAACTTTAGCCTTGATCCTGCGCACCCAAATGTGCTTGCGCCCAATAAGCGCACCTATCACACGATAATTCCGGGAATGCTGACCAACGCAGCCGACAGTTCACTGGTTGGGCCTTTTGGCGTAATGGGTGGATTTATGCAGCCGCAGGGCCATATGCAGGTGGTGGTCAATCTAGTGGATGATGGCCTTGATCCACAACAAGCGTTAGATCAAGCGCGCTTTTGTATTGATGATGGTATGGCAGGTGGCAAAGTTGGTTTAGAAGATGGTATTGCGCTAGACACCATGGCCGCTTTGGCAAAGATGGGGCACCCAATGTACCCTGTCACCGGTTATGGACGCGCCTTGTTTGGGCGTGGGCAGATTATTAAGCGTAACGGTGATGGCACATTAATTGGCGGTAGCGACCCTAGAGCTGATGGGCTTGCGATGCCATTAGGTTAAGAAATCTAGAGCTTAGGTTAGCCATAGGTAGCGCGTGGTTTTGGCGTTGGGCGTGCAAGGTCTTGGCGTCAAGTCGCTAATTTGGCGGCCACCTATACTATTGTTAGATCAACTCCAGTTTCCTCTTTTCTCTTCCTGGTAATGCAAACGGCACGTTACAAATGTAGCGTGCCGTTTTGTGTTTTGTAGGCATTTGTACTCTCTTTTACAAATCCCCCTAGTAATCTAGCGTAAACAAGTTATCCTTATTTTGGGTCTAAAGCTGGAGTTTGTTATAACCAAACTGTAAGCCCTAAGAGATATTAGTAAGCCACCTAAGCTGTTTATAGGGAGCAAATTCATACATGGCAAAACGTGTAGATAGACGGGTCGCGCGCACAAAACGACTGCTGCGCAAGTCCTTGATGGAGCTTATCAATGAGCAACCATTTGAAACACTTACCGTGCAAAAAATAACTGAACGTGCCAACCTTGGGCGCGCCACATTCTATATGCATTACAAGGATAAGGAAGAACTTTTCCTGACTAGTATGCAAGAAGAGTTTACAGAACTCGTTGCACAAATTGCTGAAGAAGAGACCAAAATTGGTTATCAAGAACCGGTCGAAATCTTATTTGATATTCTCAGCGAACGGCCACATATCTTCCGAACCTTATTCACTGGTGGTGGAAAAACTGAATTCCACAACATGACCCGTGATTTTATAGCGAACCAAACTGAGATCCGGCTGGCAACAATTTTGTCCGATGTGAACATTCCGAGCGATGTCATGGCAATGCATTTTGCCGGCACGTTAGTCAATATGGTGAGCTGGTGGCTAGAAAATGACCAACCTTACTCATCTTATGAAATGAGCGTTTTCATCAATACAATCTTTTTCCAAGGCGTAGCTCAATTCGCAACTGTTGACCCCAAATACACAGAAAACTTGCCAAAATTCATCCCAGAATCAGGCATGTTTGGCAGCGCAGTCGCCTTACAATAATATTGCTT
>JAHDBW010000283.1 GCA_020630175.1 Anaerolineales bacterium | reverse complement strand
ATTTTGCGTGAATTTGACGCAATTTTATCGTTCGCCCTTATCCAGAACTCAGGTTCACATAGATGAAATTACTCTCAACTAGTTTGCCGGGCGCGTTGCAACAAGTCGCGCAAAGGCTAGCGTTCTTTCATCATATTCCCCAGTTGCCGGGTTGTACGTTGCACAGGTAATCAAAATTGCTAACGTCGGATCGGCAACGTAAATCGCTTCAACATCTTGGGGATGGGCAGTGGCAAACCGTTCGATTTGGTAAACATAGTCGGTCCCTTCCCAGCGGTACGTGAATTCGGTACCGATTGGCAAATCTGCTAACCCATGAAATGAACCGGGCAATCCATCGTAATCGGTGAAGTGCGCGGCAAATACCATTGCAAAGGTATCGTTGGGATTAGTACCAGTCGTTGGCAACCAGCCCACAATCTTCCCTAAATTGATCAGGTCCCATTGCCGTTGCAGCATGTTCACGGGTTCAATGCGTTGATTTACGCCGAGCGCAGGCACCATCAATTGACCAGGAATAAAGCCCGGCACATATGACGTTTGTGTATGCGTTTGTTGCGGCAATTGCGCAGCGAGCACTTGTGAATACAGCGCTTCGGCAACAATTTGCGTTGGCGTCGGTACAGCTTCAGATGTGGTCACAACAATGGGATACGGTGTAAATGTAGCCGTAGGGATTGCGTCTTGCCCTGTTACACCAGCTTGGTCTGAATTTGTTTCAAGCGTTGCGGTTGGTACAGACGTTTGCGTAGACGTTGCAGTTGCTGTAGGCGAAGCGGTTGCAGTCGGTGAAGGCGTGACCGTTGCAGTTGGCGACGGTGTCGGAGATGCGGTTGCGGTTGGGGTAAACGTAGGCTGTAATTCAGCAATCGCAGGCGCAACCGTTAGGACAAGCTCTAATTCAGCCGCGTTCTGTTCTTGCTGATCTGTTATAGAAGCCGCATTGTCTTGACGTAGGTTCAAATCAATAAACGCAAACGCTTCATCCTCTGCTGTTTCTTCAACAAGTGGCTCTGCAATATTCATCGCAACCATCTCATCAACGCTAACAACAATAGGCGCTGTTTCAGCGTGTGCAGCAGTTACAACCCCACCAACGAGGCCAAGGCCCAACACGATAGAGATGCATACGACAAGCGCCCCACTACCAAATCGGAAGGCCTGCTTAGAAATAAATTGTTTATTTTTTGAGCGCGTAAAAAAATAAAAACCGACAAACGCCGCGCCCGCAAATATGCTGCCAATCAAAACAAGCAGCCATAGGCTAAAAACTATATAAGATGTCATAAATACCATTACTTGTTGTCACGCTACCTGTGCGTAACAACTCTGTGATCAACGTCAAGCCTACCTAGCTTTATACTAAAGCATTTTTGCCAGCAATTGCACAGAAAACGGCAGTTTATAACGGTTCTTTACCCAAACTTCTATCCCACCAAAACAGTACAGTCCTATAGGCATTGAAACTTGGTTTTGATATTACTGCCCACTACGCAAAAGTTATGAAATCGTTAGCTAAAAAGCTATACAAGGCTTGCCAATCCGCAGTCAGTCGTCTATAAAAAGCAACAATTACAGGCCTCAACAGACCAAATACAAGCAGCCACCGTTGAAATCAAGATTTCTTTGCGCAACCCATTACACCGCGCCTGCAGGTCTAACGCATTAACAACCTCACTTAAAACAAAATAGGCTGCAAAAATGCAGCCCATTCTGTTTACTTATTACGTTGTTTAGGGGTTATGTTGCTTACTAACCCATGTTCGCTAGCATTTCTTTGACAGAGTCAATCGTTGGCGACTCAATCTTCGCAACAGCTGCATCAACTTCTTCCTGAGTCATCTCGTGTTTTTCAAGATTACCTGCAAAATAGTCCTGATACGCCAGCATATCAAAGTTGCCATGCCCACACATATTGAAGAGGATAGTCTTTGATTCACCTGCTTCTTTCGCCGCATTCGCTGCCCGAATCACAGATGCAATCGCGTGGTTCGCTTCTGGCGCTGGCACAATCCCTTCGGCACGGGCAAACATTACCCCAGCTTCAAAGCTTTCAATCTGATCAATCGCTTCAGCACCAATCAGGCCATCAGCCAACAACTGGCTAACGATCGCGCCAGCCCCGTGGTAACGCAAGCCGCCTGCATGGATCTTTGCAGGCACAAAGTCATGCCCTAAGGTATACATTGGGATCAGTGGCGTCATGCCAACAGTATCACCAAAGTCATAGCGAAAGACCCCACGCGTTAGTTTTGGCGCTGAAGTTGGCTCACTGGCAATACATTGAATGTTCTTACCTTCAGTCAGGTTCAAATGCACAAACGGGAATGAAATCCCTGCAAAGTTAGACCCGCCACCAAATGGTGCAAACACATAGTCTGGCAAATCAGCGCCAGCTTTTTCCAACTGCTTGATCGATTCAAGCCCAATCACCGTTTGGTGCATCAGGACATGGTTTAGCACACTCCCAAGTGAATACTTGGTCGTTTCACTCATGGCAGCACCTTCAACAGCTTCAGAAATTGCAATCCCTAAACTGCCGGGCGTATCAGGATCTTTTGCCAAGACCTGACGGCCAGCTTCCGTCCGCTCGCTTGGTGATGGATACACATTCGCGCCCCATGTTTGCATCATCATCTTGCGATATGGTTTTTGGTCGAAGCTAATGCGCACCATGTGAACATCGCATTCAATGCCAAACATTTGGCACGCAAAACTCAGCGCACTGCCCCACTGGCCAGCGCCGGTTTCAGTTGTGATTCTTTTGACGCCTTCTTGTGCGTTGTAATAGGCTTGCGGCACAGCTGTGTTTGGCTTATGCGAACCAGAGGGACTCACACCTTCAAACTTGTAATAAATTTTTGCCGGTGTATCTAGCATCTTCTCTAAGTTTCGCGCCCGAAACATCGGCGTCGGACGCCACATTGAGTAGACATCCCGCACTTGGTCCGGAATTTCAATATACTTTTCTTGCGAAACTTCTTGTTTGATCAATTCCATTGGGAACAGCGGCATCAGCGCCTCTGGACCAATGGGCTCACCCGTCCCTGGATTTAGCGGCGGCAACGGTTTGTTCGGCATATCGTGAACAATGTTGTACCAATGGGTTGGGATTTCACTTTCTGAGAGCGTAATTTTGCGTGAGTTATCCATAATGTCCTTTATAACTACTATCATGCCTACAGCCGTGGCAACGCTGCAAGCAATGTAAATTCAATTAAGCTTACAAATTTACGAAAAATATGCAATCGAATTCGTGTCGAACTTTTGGGCTTACCTGCAACAACGCTCTATAATTCGCTTGTGAATACCCTTGATGCATCTTCTTTGTGGCGCGCAGTAACCAGCCAAGCCGAGGCCTTTGGACTTGATCCAAAAAAGTTTGAAGCGCCCCACCGCGACGTCATTCGAGAAGTTGCCGCATTCTTGCAAACTGACCCAGACATCAGCGCGGTGATTGCACCAATTATCATCTGCGGCAAACCCGGCACTGGCAAAACCACCTTTTTATATGTTCTGGATGTCGTGCTAAGAGAGCACTACGGCTTGCCAGACAATATCCCCAGTACGCTTACAAAAGAACGGCGACGCTTTCCCGTACCAAAACGTGCGTTTCGACACCATCAAACTAGCCTGCTTTCAGTCCGTAAATGGAGTGAGTTACTCAACTTCATGATGTGGAACCAAACCACGCACACCCTCATCGCAGAAGATTTAGAGACGTTTTTGGTCGAGACAATGGCCCCAATGCGGGTTATTTTGGCCGATGAAGTGGAAATGGAAGGCTACGCCCCAACACTGCCAGACTTCGGCAGCCACGGGATGCTTGTGATTGGCACCAGCAATCAATATGAGTTTGCGCACCTGAACACAGACTTAGTCCCACCGCACATCTATTTGTTTGAAGGCCATGATATGCGCGTGGGAGACCCAGAAGACGCCGTTATTACAGACAAGCAATACGCTTGGGATTACTTTGCACAGCTCCAAGCCGCACCCCAAACAACAATCGAACAGCTAACTTATAGCGCTGATCAAAAAGATAACTGCGTTTTTATCTATGCCGATTTCAAAACTGCCATTCGCGCGCCAATCTTAGAAACGCGTTGGGCACAGTTGCTGACAGATATCATCCGCCTAACCCGCTACAACCCGCAATTAACAGCAGAAAACAGCATCCTCCTGCTGGATGAATTTGATCCTGAACTGCTTACTAGCGATTACGATTCGCTGATTCGATTTGTATCGTTGTTTGATGCAATTGAGCAAATGGGACTAGGCGTGCTAGTGCGAAACACT
>JAHDBW010000282.1:2553-4312 GCA_020630175.1 Anaerolineales bacterium | reverse complement strand
ATGACTTGCAGTCCAAGATTGGCCAAGAAAACACTGTTGTTGCCAACGCCAGCACCGGCATCGAGTGCGCGGCCAGCGGTTGGCAACAGGTGTTGATGTTCAACTAACCCCTGATTAGGCGGGCGGGTGATCCAGTCGGCGCCTTCTGTTTGATAGCGCAGATCCCATTTGTGCGTGTAATTACCCAAACGTCACCGGTAGTTGCTTTAATCGATGCCACGCCGGAACACGCTGCCACTCGATCTCTGACTCGGGTATAGCAAGTTGCAGATTAGGATTGCGTGTCAACAGGTTTATCAACGCTTTTTTGGCTTCCATGCGGGCCAGCGGTGCGCCTAAGCAGTAATGAATGCCTTGCCCGAAGCCAAGATGTTTATTGTTTTGGCGGGTAATATCAAACGTATTTGGGTTTTCAAACACATCTGGATCACGATTAGCAGCGCCAAACAGCGGCATGACCATGGTGCCTTTCTTGATGAGCTTGCCGCGAATTTCAACATCTTCAGCCGCATATTGCGGCTTGGTGCTTTCAATAGGCCCCGCAAAGCGCAAAATCTCTTCCACTGCACTGTCCATTAGTTCCATATTGCCACGTAACAATGCTAGTTGTTCTGGATGTTGTAGCAAGGTCAATACAGCATTTGAAATGAGATGTACCGTCGTTTCGAAGCCAGCAAAGATCAATAAATAGACCATTGCAATTAGCTCTTGCTGGCTGAGACGGTCGCCGTCTTCTTCAGCTTCAACGAGCGCCGTCAGAATATCATCGCCCGGGTTAGCACGCTTTTTATCAATAACATACTCGGTGAACTTGGTCACTTTAGGCATGTCCCACACAAACGTGCGCAGTATTGTGATGCCGCTCATGCCGTCCGTTAGTGCTTTGAGGCCGTTTTGGAACATGGGCATATCTTCTGGATCGATGCCGAGCATCTCTTGGATCACAGTGACTGGAATGGGAAGGCTGTAGTGCTTCGTCAGTTCAACCGTGCCTTGTGGTTCTAGGCTGTCTAGCAGTTCATTGGTAATTTCGTCGATGCGTCCGTCTAGGTAGCGTAAGCGCTTCGGCGTGAATGCCTTGTGCACTAAGTTGCGCAACCGATAGTGCTCTGGGTCGTCCTCCAAAATCATGCTTTGGGTCATTGCCTGAACGCCCTTCGGTAATGGGATCGGCATTTTAGTTTTGCCGCCAGCTTTGCGACGATCACGCACGAAGCGCGGGTCCTTCAGCATGGCGACGCAGTCTTCATACTTAGACAAGAATGTTGTCTTCACTGGCCCCATCATCCGGCCTTGATGAACAGGGTCTTGTTCCAATAAGAGTTGGAAATATTCCGCTTTATTCGCGTGGAATTGCTTTGACATGATCGATACCGGTCGATCAAGCGTAAGTTTAGTCGCCATGGTGTTAGGTTCCTCCCGTAGCAGTTTTTTTAGTCTCATCTGTTTCGAACCATTGCAGGACGAAAGCAGGGTCTAGCATTTGGATTGAGTTGGCGGGTGCGCCAAGAATGCGTTCAATTGCGTTGTGATTCGCCTGCACAATTTCAATGATGTGCTCGACAACAATTTCAAGGTCTGGATTCCGCATTTTGCTAGCAATCGCATCGGATAAATTTGTGTTGATGGATAAAAGCATGCGCGCCGCTTGATCTGGAAAGGGGGTATCAAAGCTGCCTTCTGCAATTCCTTGGCGCACAATTGTGGCGAGTTTTGGCACAATTGTGGCGTAACTCCGCTCCTTTGCACGCTCCCGCCA
>JAHDBW010000282.1:0-2453 GCA_020630175.1 Anaerolineales bacterium | reverse complement strand
AAGAAAAGCTGTTGCGCCGTCGCTAAGATGACACTGCGCGTGTCTACATTGGCATTGTTTGGTGGTGTCATAATATTTGCCCGACCGACCGTCGGTCTAGTGATTTGATAATAGGCGTATTTTTTTGCAATGTCAAGGTGATTTTGAAATATTTTGATTGGAACGGTTATAGAGTGAATAACAAGGTTGCCCATAATCCAACAAAATAAGATTGCGTTTAGATAGGCTATAAGTACAATGAAAGTGACAAAAATAAATTGTATAAAGCGCGTTTTCTTAAGATAGACAAACAATTGTTCAACCAGAATAAAAACGAAATAACAGTTGGATTTTATTTATCAAGTGGATTTTTATCGGCTCGATAAATGGTGTCCAGCAACGTAGCCGGACAATATAGACCGCGTCTTCGCTATAGAGGACGTGTCATTAAATCAGGAGGCCGAAATGGCAGATCAGAGACAACCAGGAAAAATGCAGCAAGCGCAAAAGATTCAGGAAGCGCGTGCGCAAGTGCAGCAGCAGTTGACAGATGTCAACGCGAGTGTGGCAGTGTTACGCACAGAAGCAGACCGCGCCCGCGGCTTGTTTGGCGTGGGGCGGCGCATTCTAGTGCCAGCCGATGAAATTCATGTGGTGGTTGGGGATGGCCGCCATTCGGCAACCATTGGCAATTCACGCAAGGTGTTTGGGCAAGCGGCGAACAAGCCCGTCCGCTATTGGCTCAACCGCCTAACGCAGGTTATTAAGCTCAAGACCGTCTCATTTACCGTGACGGTAGGTGGGCAAAATAATACCGGCATTGAAATGCTAGACAGTGGCCGGGTGAGTTTCCGCCTTTGGGCGCACGCCGTTGCCAAGCTAGCACCAGAAAAAGCAGAAATCGCCGCGCAACGCGTTGGGACAGATGCGCGCGGTTTGGTAACCACCATCGCCGAAGTTGGGACCGCAGAATTGATTGCTGCCGCCGCCACAATGCCGCTGGGTGACATCATTGCCCAACGCCAAAAGCTGGCAGAAATCGCCTTTCCGAAGGTGAACCAAATTTTGTCTGAGTTGGGCTATGACTTGGCGCTGCTGACGGTCACGAATATTGATGGTGTGGCCTATCAAAAGCTGGTCACGCAGTCTGAAGCGCGGGTGAGTAAAGAAACCAGCATCGCGACCAACAAAGAACAACTTGCAGAACTGCAAGATGATCAGGGCCGCCAACGTGAAGAAGCCACAATCCAAGCCAAGACTGAAAAGAAATTGGCAGCGGAACGGCTAGAGCGGGAACGCGAAATTGAACTGGCAACGCTCGGCCAACAAGAAACGTTAGCCATGCAGCGCCACGAGTTCGACTTGAAGCAAATCGACCGTGATAAAGCGGCAACTGAGCAATCTAACTTGGTTGAATTGCGCAAGGTCAAGCAAACCCAACAAGTGGGTGAGGCTGAAGCGCAAAAGCAAGCGCAGCTCGCACGCCTAACTGCCGAACGTGAAGCCGCAATTGCGCTGCAAAAGTCGCAGGCCTCAGCCGAACGGTTGGCGCTAGAGCAAGAAAAAACAATTGAACGTGAAGCCCGCAAGACAGAAGCAGACGCCAAGCGCCTGCAACGTGAAGAGCTGGCAATGGCTGAACGGATGAAAGAAATTCAGCTCACTGAAGCTGAAGCAACAGCCGAGTCCTTACGCCTAAAGACGGAGGCAGAAAACCAAGTTGAGATCAAGAAAGCGGAACGCTCACGCGAGATCCAACTAACACAAGCCCAAGCTGAATCAGAAGCAATGCGCTTGCGCACAGACGCCCAAACGCAAGCAGAGCTGATCAAAGCGCAAGCCGAAGCCGAAGCCACTGAAAAGCGGGCGCAGGCTGCAAAAGTTCGCGCAGAAGCAACGCGCGCAGAAGCCGCAGCACCGGGGCTAGCAGAAGCTGAAGTTGAAACGGCACGCGTTGATATTGCTGAGAAGCAAGTTGTTGTCACTCGTGCTGAAGGTCTGGCGATGGCTGAAGTTGCCCAAGCGCAAGCGGACGCCGAAGCCGAGCGCCTGCGCAAGATCAAAGCGGTAGAAATTGAAGCGCAACAGCAACTGAGTTCGCTTTATGAGCAGTCACCCGTGTTGGTTGAACTTGAAAAACTACGCATGGAACAAGCACACAGTGAGCGCATTGCCGCTATGCAAACCGATGCCCAAGTCAAAACGCTCGAAGCGTTGGCCCCAAGCATCAAGATCCATGTCTATGGCAACGGTGGGCAGGCTGGTAAATTGCTAGGCGACGTGATGTCAATTGGGCAAGGTATTTCGCTGGTGAGCGATGAGTTCAACCTTGGTAACGGTGGGGATGCGGCTGGCGTGATTGGGCAGTTGCAAGGCTTTGTGCCTTACATCCAAACTGCGCTTAGCGACGTGAATCCACGCATGTTGACCACGCTCAAAGTGGCTGACGTGGTGGAACGCCTAGAGCCAGTGGT
>JAHDBW010000281.1 GCA_020630175.1 Anaerolineales bacterium | reverse complement strand
AATAAATTGTTGCGGCCATTTTCTTTTTCTCCAAAGTTTTTATAAATAGTGCGACGACTAATCGCTAAATTTCTGTAAATTTAGAAAAGAGAGAAAGAGGGGGCTCCATCATATTAGAGCCACACTCTCTACTCTCTTCTTCAGGCACATTGTGCCGTTATTCTTGCTTGTGCTAGTGGATGCCCATTTCGGTCATGACTTGCGCAAAACCTTCAGGCACGCCTTCGCTGTCACGCAACATTGCTACTGCGCCAGTGCGTTGCATTTCTACAATGCCATATTGCTTGAGCATGTTGATCATCCGGTTGCATTTGCCTTGCGTGCCGGTAATCAGCAGCGTCATTGCATCAATACCGGCGTCAATAATTTCGGCGGTAAAGATATCTGCAATTTGGATGATTTCAGTGCGCGTCGTGTTGTCGGTAGACACCTTGATCATGAGCATTTCACGAATCACGTTGTCTTTGTGAGTGACATCTTCAACGTACAAAATGTCGACCATTTTATACATGTTGGCTGAGATGCGTTTTGCGGCATCGTCATCTTTTGCTTCAACTTGAATGGTCATGCGTGAGACGCGGTCGTCATGCGTGGTGCCAACAGCTAAAGAATCAATGTTATACGCGCGCCGTCTGAAGAGCGACGCGACCCGGTTTAGAACACCGGGTTTATTTTCTACATATGCAACAAAGGTGTAAATCATGTCAGTTATTAATGGTCAATTGCCAAGGTTGAGTGTTCCTCCGCAATGGCAATTGACAGTTGGCTATTATATCCGGTCGTCTGCGCTTTCTACGATGGCGCTACGTTCTGGGCGGCGGATCATTTGATCCAAGTCTGCGCCAGTTGGCACCATTGGGTACACAGTGTCTTCTTGAACAACCACAAACTCTAGCAAGCAGGTGCCTTCCGTTTCACGGGCCCATTTGATGGCCGCTTCAACGTCTTCACGTTTTTCAACGCGGCGCGCTTGTAGGCCATGTGCTTGGGCCAGCATTACAAAGTCTGGGCTAAGCATTGGGGTAGATGCATAACGGCGGTCGTAGAAGAATTCTTGCCACTGGCGAACCATGCCCAAGAAACCGTTGTTGATAAGACAAATGTTGACATTGAGCTTTTCTTGCGCACAGGTAGACAGTTCACAAGCGGTCATTTGGAACCCACCGTCACCGGCAATTGCCCAAACGTCTTCATCTGGGGCGCCGAACTTTGCGCCAATTGCGGCTGGCAGGGCAAAGCCCATAGTGCCTAGACCGCCAGATGTCAGCAGTTTGTTCTTGTAGTCGTGCTTGTAGTATTGGGCTTCCCACATTTGGTGTTGGCCAACATCGGTCACGATAACAGACTTACCTTCGGTGTGGCGCCACAAGTCATGAATGACGTGGGCAGCGTATAGTTCACCGTGGTCAGGCATGTTTTGAATGTCACGCACAGCGGCGTCGCCTTTAATGTAGTAAACGTAGTCAATCCAAGCTTTGCGTTTTTCTGGGTTGGTTGCGCTCAATTGGGGATTGATCACTTCCAAGGCTTCGCGCAAGTCAGCAACGATGCCAACTTCTACTTGAATGTTTTTATTGATTTCAGAAGGATCAATATCAATATGGATCTTCTTCGCGTTGGTCGCGTAGGTGGCTGGGTTGCCTGTAACGCGGTCATCAAAGCGCATGCCAAAGGCCAAGAGCAAGTCTGCTTCTTGAATGGCTTGGTTTACCCAAGCTTCCCCGTGCATGCCCATCATGCCCAAGTTGAGCGGATGGCTCGCTGGGAACCCGCCAAGACCAAGCAGGGTCATTGCCGCTGGAATTTGCGCTTCGTTGACAAAGTCTTGGAACGCTTGACCTGCACCAGACATGGCAATACCGTGTCCGGCCAAAATGACTGGGCGTTCCGCTTCATTAATCAAGCGGATGGCTTCTGCCATATCAACATCATCAATCTCATGTGTTGGGCGGTACCCAGCAAACTTGATCGGTTCGGTTGAGGCTTCGAAGTCCATTCTTGCGTTTTGCGCATCTTTAGTGATGTCCACCAACACTGGACCAGGCCGGCCAGAGCGTGCAATGTAGTACGCTTCACGGATGGTTGGTTCAATGTCTTCGACGCGCGTCACCAAGAAATTGTGCTTGGTGACCGGTAAGGTGACACCCGTTACATCCGTTTCTTGGAAAGCGTCAGTACCAATTGCAAACGATGGAACTTGGCCAGTGATGGCAACCATTGGGATGCTATCCATCATTGCGGTGGCTAGCCCGGTGACCAGGTTTGTTGCGCCTGGGCCAGATGTTGCCACACAGACCCCCACTTTGCCACTGACGCGGGCGTACCCGTCTGCCATGTGACTTGCCCCTTGTTCGTGGCGTACCAAAACGTGGTGCAGTTGTGGATAGTCCAGCATTGCGTCATAGGCTGGCAAGATTGCTCCGCCCGGATAGCCGAAAATGACGTCAGTGCCTTCGTTAACAACAGCTTCCCACAGAATTTGTGCTCCCGTTAGACTGCGTTTTGCCATGATGGTCTCCTGTTCAAACTCACTATTAGTAGGTTTTTTGTTTTGCCCGAGAAACGTGATTGTTTCAAGGAACTGCGGAGGTTTCCCTCCGTACATTGAATTGATAAATATGAAAAAAAAAGCCGCTCCAAGTTGTCTTGGGCGGCTTTATGATTTTCGTTTTGCTTCTAATTACTTAGAGGCTTGCTTCTCCGCCGTCCCAAACACAAAAGGCCCCTTCACAATAAGGAGCTCAATAAGTACCACTAGGACGACGATAATTGAAATTGACATAACAATAAGATGTTTTAGGTCTTCACAAAAGTGTACTGCAAAAAGGACAATCGCCTTTAGTGCAACCTGTTGCCGAATCTTATCATATATTGGGTGAGGTGCATAAAGGGTTTTGTCCACCGTCACTATTTGATTATTTTTCGTAAATATCTGCGAATATCTTTGCAATATCGGCTGGTGAGTAGTTGTCTGGTTTTACCCATTTGCCGTCTGCACGGCGATGGCCATCTTTTTTACTCATGTTAGACCGGTGCACTTCAGCAAAGAAGGGTTCATTATCTACGCCCATTTCTACAAAGGTGCCATAGACAACATAGAGCAAATCGGCAGCTTCCTTAATAGCGTTGTTTAATTCACCCGCTTGCATGGCTTCAATGAATTCGCCTAATTCCTCGCGGATGAGTGTTTCACGCAGTTTCAATCGGTCTTCAGTTAGTATGCGTGGTTCAGTGGGATGGTCAATGCCAAAAGTTTGGTGGAATTCAGCGACTTGTTTTTGGGTCATAACGTTGTAGTTTGTAAATTATATGTTGGCGAGTGGGTGTCTAGCTAGCTGTATGTGTGCTACCTCATACGCTTTAGTAAATCTTTGCAGGCGGTTTGCCAGTCTTCAAATTTGAACGCGAAACCAGCTTTTAGTAACTTTCCCGGAATAACGTAACGGCTTTTGAGCAATAACTCTGTTTCGGTTTGCATGAACAGCGCACCAATTTCTAACATCCATTTAAAAGAGGGAATTCCAATCGGGACACCGGCTGTTTGCCGTAGAATGCGCATAAATTCGGCATTAGGGACTGGCGTTGGCGCAGAAATGTTGACTGGCCCGCTGAGGGCTTCGTTCTCAATTAGGAAGTCCAGGGTGCGCACAAAATCTTCACCATGAATCCATGAGACGTATTGCTGGCCGTTACCATTGTGCCCGCCTAGGCCTTTGCGGGTTAAGCCGAGCAAAACGTCAAACACACTGTCTTTGTCTGCACTCATCACCATCGCAGCGCGAAGCAATACTAAGCGTGTCTTTGGTAATTCAAAGATACTAGCCGCTGCTTCCCAAGACTTACCCACATCAATGCTGAACGACCATTTCGGGTCTGCTGTGGGATTGTTTTCATCCCCTAGAATGCCGGTAAATTCATCATTTGGCGCATCAAGCCGATGGGCATAAATTGTAGCTGTGCTGGCTTGGAGCCAAACGCGAGGCGGATTGGTCGCATTTTGAATGGCAACCCCAATTGCCTGGGTCGACTCAATACGGGACTGTTTAATCAAACGTTGATTTTCAGCTGTATAACGGCAGTTTACGCTGCGGCCAGCTAAATTAATCACGACATCTGCCCCGTCTATTTCGGTGGCCCAGGGTCCCTGTGTTTTTGCATCCCAAATAACTGTTTTCCAGGGTAAGTCATGTGACGAACGACTCAAGATTACAATGTTGTGCCCAAGGTCTGCGTAGTGCCGCGCGAGCAATTGACCGAGTTGTCCTGTGCCGCCCGGGATAATGATTTTCATGCTGTTCACTCTTTTACTAAGTTGC
>JAHDBW010000033.1 GCA_020630175.1 Anaerolineales bacterium | reverse complement strand
ATAAAGCAAAAGCGGCCAAGCAGTTCTAGGCCGCTTTTGTGATTCTAGGGGTGGTACCTCACGGGTCAAGCAATACCCAAGGTGCTTGCCAAGCGTGCTAAAAACGCGCTTTCTGCTTCGCTCACGCGTTCGCCGCCAATGCCTAGAAATCCGCCTTCTTTCGCTGCTTCTGCAACCTTTTGCGCAACTGCATAAGTCCAGTTTTTGTAGTCTGCAACTTCTTGCGCGGTGGCCCGGCTTTCTAACAAGTTGATGACAGCAGTCATATCGTCAATTGCAGCATCTGCTAGGGCTTCGGGCGTTTTCAATTGACGCGCGTTGACCTCTTCCATCATGCGCTGTTGCTGCTCTTGCAAGTACGCTTTGGTTTGTTCACGGTCTAAGTCTGTTGGTTTCGCAATGATGGCTTGCAACAGCGCATTGTCTGGATAGTCTGTGGCCGCGGCCATGTTGCCTTGTACGCTGGCCATCAGTTCTTTCATCGTGCCCATCGCGCCGCTGCGCCCAGCACTGGCAACCGCAGACCCAACTAAGGATGGGGTCTTCATTACCAAATACCATTCGTCTGCTGAAAAATCACTTTTAGATGTCATAGAGAAAGCTCCTAAATAAATTGCCCGCGTCACTGCAAGGCTCCCACTTAATACAGACAGACTTGGCTGACATAAGGTCACAGACAACTGCTACAATCTCGGTCTTATGACGAAGCGTAACGCCGCCTTATTTGAGTTTTTTATCAACACCTTAGTGATGTCAATTACGGCGTTGTTTCCGCGTTGGCTGCTGCCGCTGAATGCGTTTCAGATTGTGTTTGCGCGCTCGTTGGTGGCGGTGATTTTTCTGGCGCTTTTGCTAAAAACGCAAGGGGAAAGCTTCGCCGTTGCCAGCCCAAAGGACCGCCGTACGCTGATCATTAGCGGCGTTTTACTGACCTTGCACTGGGTGAGCCTGTTCGGTGCGATCCAAATTGCCCCGATTGCCATTACGTTTTTGGCGCTGTTTACGTACCCCATCATCATTATTTTGTTGGAGCCGTGGTTTTTCAATGAAAAGCGGCGCTTGGTGGATCTTGTGCTGGGGGCGGTTACGCTGCTGGGCGTGTATATGCTTCAGCCAGAATTTGATCTGTCTAACAACGTGACGCAGGGGATTTTGCTCGGCTTATTTTCGGGGACGGCGTTTGCAGTCCGCAATTTATTGAGCCGCAGCCTGATTCAGTCGGTTTCTGGCATCAAGCAGATGTGTTGGCAACTAGGCGTTGTGACGCTATTGTTGAGCCCAATTCCGTTTGTCTTACCACTGTCGCTAACGCCGCAAAAGGGCGGACTATTGCTTTTGCTCGGCGTGGTGTTTACCGCCCTAACGCACGCGTCGATGGTGCGGGTGTTGGCGCATCTTAAAGCAAAAACAGTTGGCCTGATTGCCGTGACGCAGCTTATTTATTCGTCTATTTTGGCATGGCTTATATTTGGCGAAGCGCTAACGCTGCAAATGTTGCTTGGGGGCGTTTTGATTATCGGGTCGGCGATTTACAACGTTTTGAGCGACCGTTAGCCGCCCAACGTGACGATCAGCGTTAGAAATAATCCAATCCCAGTCAGAATAGATAAAAATACAAAACGCGTTTGGATGCGGCCTTTGGCAAGGGTGCCCTTGTTGAGTGCGCGGGCGCTGTTGATGCTCAAAATGAGCGCGGCAAGTAAGGCGGCATAAGCGGGTAGTAAAGCGTAATTCATAAGACGATTGTACGTTACTGCGTCAAATACCAGTCTGGGGCGCGCTGCTGCAAGATGTAGGCGCAGTCGTCACCTGCGGTTTGCATATCCACTGCGTAATAGCCTTGGCTAAACAAAGTTGTGAACACATCGCGGGTGTGTTCGCGCCACGCAATGCCAAGTGGCAAGTCTGTGGTTTTGATGTCGTAGATGCTCGGCGGCACCACTACACGCAGCGTTTTAGCCGCTGGAATGGTGTATTGATCGGGCGGCACAATAAAGCCCGCTTGATTGACCGTTACCGGATTGAGCGTTGGAATTGGGTCAGTGGTTGTAAAGCGCGGCGCAGCGGCAGAATGCGGTAAATGCCAGTCCACTTGGAAGCGATCAGTATCCAGACCAATGTTGATTGCGTCGCGCATTTCGCCGTAGACGTTGGGCTTATAGGTGTTACAAACCGCGCCTAGCTTATGCAGATTCAAGCGTGCATTACGCACCTCTAATGGATCATACGTCCATGTCATGCGCTTGATGCCCTGCGCTAAGACGGCATCGGCCTGCGCCCGTTTGATCTGGCTAGCGTAGCCTTTGCCCCAATGCGCTGGCAACGTGGCCGCAATGTGTGAGTGATGGTGTAACTCGCCATTGGCATCTTGTGCTAAAAAGCTTAGACAGAAGGTTACCGGCACGTTATCCAGCTTTCCAATCAGTACCACCCCACTGTAACGGGCAATGGTGATGATCATATGATCTGGCACGGCATCTAGCGGCCCGCTGCCCCAAGCGGCAATTGCAATGCTGCCGATGGCGCGCGCATCATCCATGGTGGTAACGGGTGAAATAACTAAAGACATTGGTGAAACTCAGGGCTAACAGCGTGGTAATTTTCTAATTGGATTGTACAAGATGTTATGCAAGGTCACTATTGTTTCGCTAACTTTATAGCGATACCATTGATAAAAATGCGCAGTGTTTTGCGCGTATCAATTTACCTCAAAGGAACTCTGCTATGACAGCTTATGCCAACCCAGACATGCTGGTCAGCACCCAATGGGTCGCTGATAACCTCAACAATCCAAGCGTCCGAATTGCCGAAAGTGATGAGGACATTTTGCTTTACGATGTGGGCCATATTCCTGGCGCAGTGAGCATCGACTGGTTTACCAAATTGAACGACGCCATGCGCCGTGACTTCATCAGCAAAGCAGAGTTTGAAGCGCTCTGTAGTGCCAACGGCATTGGCAATGACACCACCGTGGTGTTCTACGGTGATAAATCGAACTGGTTTGCATGCTACGCGCTGTGGCTCTTCAAGTATTACGGGCACGCCGATGTGCGCATTATGGACGGCGGACGCGCTAAATGGGGCGCAGAAGGCCGCGAATGGACCAAAGACGTGCCAAGTTATGACGCCGTGCCTTACACCGCTAGCGACGCAGATAAAAGCATCCGTGCCTTCCGCAATGATGTGTTTGCACACCTAGAAACTAGCGGCACCTTGGTTGATGTCCGTTCACCGGGTGAATACGCTGGTGAATTACTGAGCATTCCGGGCTATCCGCAAGAAGGCGCAACCCGTGGCGGTCACATTCCGGGTGCGGCTAACATCCCTTGGGGCAAATGCTGCAACGAAGACAGCACCTTCAAAAGCGCAGACGAGCTCAAAGCCCTGTTTGACAGCAACAACATCGACAACAGCGAAAACATCATCGCCTACTGCCGCATCGGCGAACGCAGCTCGCTCACTTGGTTCGCGCTGACCTACTTACTCGGCTATGACAACGTCAAGAACTATGACGGCTCCTGGACAGAGTGGGGTAACTTGGTTGATGCGCCAATTGAAAAATAAGGTGTTAGGCAGCAGGTAATAGGTAAAAGGAAGTCTGAGATGCGCAATTTTCGTGACCTGAAGGTTTGGGAGAAAGCCCATAAACTGACCTTAGATGTTTATGCGGCCTCGCTTGGCTTTCCTGATTCTGAAAAGTATGGTCTTACTAGCCAAGTAAGGCGTGCGTGTGCGTCTATCCCTACTAACATTGCTGAAGGGTGCGGGCGAGATTCGAATGCGGATTTCGCTCGCTTCCTGCAAATTGCGCTTGGCTCTGCTAGCGAAGTTGACTATCTGCTACTATTACTGCGCGATCTTGATATGTTAGATGCTGCAATTTATCAGTCATTGAACAACCAAACCGCCGAAGTAAAACGCATGCTTATCGGCTTTCTACAACATCTTAGAAGGCAAAACACCTAATACCTTTCACCTTTTAGCTAACACCTAACCCAAACCATGATTCCACCAAAACTTGCTGAAATTATCGAAGACTTTCAATTTTGTGAAGGTCGTGAAAAATTAGAATTGCTGTTGCAATATTCTGAGGAAATGCCACCGTTGCCGGATGGCGTAAGTCCAGACAAAAACATGCATAAGATTCATGAGTGCATGTCGCCGGTGTTTGTGCATGCTGAAAAGGCAGATGGCAAAATGACCTACACCTTTGATGTGCCGCGTGAAGCGCCAACCGTGCGGGGCTATGCGTCTATTTTGGGACAAGGACTGAATGGCACCACGCCTGAAGAAACGCTCGCCGTGCCGAATGATTTCTTTATCCAAATGGGCTTGCACAAGGTGATTACCGGACAACGGCTGAATGGCATTTCTGCCATTATGGCGTACATCAAAACCCTAGCCAAAGACGCTGTTTGATAGAGAGCTGATAGAAGACATCGCTGTGCGCGAGAATAAAGGCACGATTATGGCATGAACCAAGCGGTGCAATCGTTTACTTTCTAGCCGCTATCTTTCCGCGTTTATGTTGCTGAATCCGTCGCGTTATACGGATTAGTATTGAAATCGTGTGACTTTTTTCCAACTTCGTTGTTTAATCAAGTAGACCTAAACATATAATCTTTCTAGAGAGGGAAGCGATGTCAAATAAATTTTTATTATCAACAATTGTCGCCGCCGTTGCTGCGGTTGTTTTGAATGTCGGCGTTTACATACTGGCACAAAGCCAAGGCATTGAACTTGGCGTGAGTAACCAAGCTGAACCAGTATCGCTTGGTATCATAATTGTGATGAGTATTATTCCAGTGGCGGCAGCTGGTGTGGTGTATTGGCTTTGGCAGCGCACGCTTGGCAACGCCCCTTGGCCGTTTTTCTGGATTGCAACCATTATTGGGATTATCTCCTTGGTTGTCCCGTTGACCCTAGCAACCAGCCTTGGCAGCATGGTGATGCTCAGCTTAATGCACATTGTGGTGACGATGGCCATTACCTATAACCTTACCGTAGGTGACTGGGAAGGCGTTGGCTCTGAAGGTGCAATCATCCGCTAGAGAGATCTATCTTAAATAAAAGAGGCGCAGCTAACTCAGCTGCGCCTTTTTTGTTTAAGACCCCATAGCGGCCACCCCATGTTGGTATCCAAAACAACAAAAGGCTGTTCTCATGACAAAGGTCGCAATTGAAACCGTAATACATCGTGCGTAGCGTTGAGAATATATTGAGGGAATGCGGACGAGACGTGCGTCGTACGCTATCTTTACCAACATCAGCCTAAATACGGAGCTAAATCTACATCTTCTGACGGAGGTTTAACAGCGGGATCAACAATAGGATATGCGCATGAAGACACGCATATTTACTTTACTTTTACTACTACTGCTGTCGCTTTCTGTGACAGCCTGTGCCATTGAAGATGACACGTACTATGAAGACACCATTGCCTTTGAAGAGGACGCTGAATTTGAAGATGAACTGGATGAATTAGATCCCATTGACGAAGATTATGAAGAAGACCTCGCGCTGGAAGATCCTGAACCGGACGCGGAGGCGGTTGACTCAGCGCCTGAGTCTGAAACAGAGACACAGGACACTGCATCTGAATCGGCTAGTGCGGGCTGGGGTTATTCTCCAATCTCTTGTGCGTTTGATGTGCCGAACAATGTTGAATGTGGCATTTTGACTGTCCCTGAAAACCGATCTAAAGCCGACACGCCCATGATTGAGCTGGCAGTGGCGATTATCCGTGCGGATAATCCGTTGCCAGATCCAGTGATTTACCTAGAAGGTGGGCCTGGCGGGAGTGCAGTCTTAGGCTTAGCAAGCGACCCTGAAAATTGGCTAGACTATGACTTTGGTCGAGACCTCATTTTGTTTGATCAGCGTGGCACAGGGCTTTCCCTTCCATCGTTGAACTGCCCTGAAATGGAAGAGGTAGACTTTGAATCTGAGTCGGTCAATCCGGAACGAGACGCTGAAATTGCGTGTCGTGACCGCTTGTTACGGGAAGGCGTAGATCTCACCGCCTACAACACGGCAGAAAACGCGTCTGATGTTGACGCTCTACGACAGGCGCTGGGCTATGACCAAGTCAATTTGTATGGCATTTCCTACGGAACACGCCTTGGATTAGCCGTGATGCGTGACTATCCAGCTGGGGTGCGGAGCGTGGTCTTAGACTCACCTTTTCCACCCAATGCTGATGTAATTGGCACAGAAGCGCTCTATCAATATGCACGGGTCCAAGACCTGTTCAATGCATGTGCCACCGATGACTGGTGTGCTGAATCCTATGGCGACATCCAAAGCACGTACTTGCAATTGATTGCAGATCTAGATGCGACCCCTGCGGCAGTAAATGGCGGTGAGATCTTTGGTGACACCATTATCAATGTGGTGTATCAGATTCTGTTTGCAGGCGAAGGGATTGACCTCTTGCCGCGCATGATCTATGACATTGCGGTCAATGATGACTTTGAGGCCTTCTTTCTAGCAGAAGAAATTGCTGGCGGCGGTGAAGGCGCGTCTCGCTTGTATCAGGACGATGCAGACGGGAAAGACGACTCAGAAGGCATGTATGCGGCGGTGATGTGCCACGACGAATTTGTTTTTGGTGACATTGATGCTGCTGAAGATGTGGTGACCCAAATGTTGCCAGAAGAATTGCACGCGGGGATGTTCTATAGTGGTACGGTCAATCAGTACGACAGTTGCCAGCTTTGGGAAGCTGGCGTTGCAGCGCCAAGCGAAGATGCTGCCGTAGTCAGTGCTATCCCAACCCTAATTTTGGTCGGTGAGTTTGATCCTGCAACCCCACCAGAGTGGGCAGAGTTGACGAAAGAAACGCTTAGCAATGGGTATCTGTTTGAACTGCCGGGCCTGGGGCATTCGTTGACAGCGGAGCTTCCTTGCCCAGTCGGAATGATGACTGCGTTCATCAATAATCCAAATGCGGCACCAGACTCAAGCTGTATTGCAGACCTGCCAGAAATTCAGTTTGTCTTGCCAGATGAAGACCTGAACGAGATTTACGAATAGGAAAACGTAGGCAGAGATTAGCGAAGTTTGGGACACCAGCGGCTTCCAATCCGCTGGTGTCCTTTTTGTTTTAAGGAGCCTTGTATGTTAACTAGATGCGGTAGATTATTGTGGAAGGTGGCACTACGCTATAGATAAATTTTACTCTGCCCAGCGCTCTTCAATTTCAACCAAGGTGCGTTCTTTTTCAACGTACGTTTCCATCTCATCCGTCTGATAGATAAACGTCTTGCCCGGTAGGCTGCTGTAGCCGGCGGGTGTTCCGTCTTTGGCTAGCGCTATCAGGTTCATGCGGCCGATAAAGTTGCCGCCGAGTGCGTTGAGGTCTTCCATCGCGAGTTCACAGGCTTCAGTTAGTGATTTCCCTAGCTTCATTGCCATGACAATGCTGTGGGCAGTGCTGGCGCGGATTGCCATCTCGCCCATGCCGGTGCAAGCCGCTGCGCCGTAGCGATTATCGGCATAATTGCCCGCGCCAATGATTGGTGAGTCGCCTAAGCGCCCAGGGTATTTCCAGGCCCAGCCGCTGGTGCTCACGCCGCAGGCTATGTTGCCATTGGCATCTTGGGCAATTACGTTCACGGTGCCATATGTGCGCTCTGGATCTGTGGCAAGGCGCACCCACTGGCGTAAATTGTCGCTTGTGGCAAGGGTTGCAAACTCGGTGTCTGTCATGTCTTGCTTCAAAATTGCTTCGCGTGCAGCAATCACGTCTGGATTGAGCAGCGCTTCTGTTTGCGGAAAGCCCATCTCGGCTGCAAAGCGGTCTGCCCCGGCACCTGCCAGCAGGACATGCGGCAGGGTTTCCATCACTTTACGCGCTACAGAGATGGCTGGAATGACGCCTTTTAGCGCACCCACAGCGCCGCTTTCACGCGTGCGCCCATCCATGATGCTGGCGTCTAGCTCTAGGTCTCCCAAAATATTAGGATAGCCGTTGAACCCAACCGTGCGGTCAGCCGGATTATCTTCAACCGGGCGAATTGTGGCTTCGACGGCGTCTAAAGCCGAGCCGCCCTTGCGGAGAATTTCCATGCCGGCGGGGAAGCCAACGTTTGCATTTGTAGAAGCGAGCAGAATCATAAGTCTATTTTAATTCACGTTGTTACTAAGATTTTGACTTGAGCAGTGCAGTGATCTCTTAGGTGAGGGCGTAGCCCGTTGCCTCAATTTTGTCGCCCAATACGTTTTGGAAGGCGATCCAAATCAGGATAAATGCTGCAGGCACAACAGACAGCACCAGCGCAATATGGAACGGCGTCCAGAGCAGCGAGTCTGTCATCCAACCGCCAAGGTAAATGGAGATGGATTGCGTGAGCGTAAGCAATGCAAAGTTGATGGCAAAGACTCGCCCCTGATATTTGGGCGGCACAATCATCTGCAACATAGCGGATGAGAAGACCCAATTCATGCCGCTGCCAATCGTCCGAATGGTGACGCCAATCAGCAGAATCCATAGATTGCTGGCTTGCCACATAATCAAGAAGCTGGCAAACATCGCAATGAATGACAGCAAAATGATGGTGTGCATTAGGCGGAAGTTTTCGCCAGTCCAGCGGCGGGCGAAAATTGGCCCTAACCCGGTGCCTAGCCCAGAGAAGAGATAAATAATCCCTAGTGAAAGCGAGCCGTTATCAAATAAAGGATAGATGTCTTCGGCGAGGGTGACTTCTAGCACGTTGAGTGCGCCATACCCTAAGGCACCGATGGCTTTTAGACTGGCCAACATCAGGATTGGCTTATGCTGCCACACATATTGCACGCCTTTGATAAAAGTGGTTTCGCTGCTGTTTTCTTTGGGGCGCTCTTCTACGCCAATGTAGCCACTCACCTGCCACATCACGGCAGCAGATAGCACAAACGTGAAGGCGTCGATGATGAATGCGCCGTCTTTGCCAATCCAGAAGGTTACGAGGCCACCGGCTGCTGCGCCAATCATCAGCATTACGCTCCACGCGGTGCCTAGCAAGGCGTTGGCGACGACTAAATCTTCGCGTTCTACAACATCTGGTAAGAAGCTATTGCCTGCCGATTCTGTAAAGGCCAACATGCTGAACTGCAACGCCGTGAGGACGTAAATTAGCCAGACGTAATCGGCAGAGCGAATCAGCAGGAAGGCCAACACCACTGGAATGCGCAGCAGGTCTGCGGCAACCAGAATCTTGCGCCGGTCGACGCGGTCTGCCAGCGCGCCAGCAAACGGCCCGAGAAAGAATGAGGGCAAAAAGCGCGCCAGAAATAGGCCGCTAATTGCTTGCCCAGAATCTGTGAGCGACGCAATCAGCGAGGCTGAGGCGATGAGGTTGAACCAATCGCCAAACAGGCTGATGACGCGGCTGTAGAACAGCAGCTTGAAGTTTTTATTTTTGCGGATGAGAGCGACGTAATCGTCGAACAGATCTAGTTTCAAGAAAAGCGCCTCGCTAAGAATAGAGGCGAAGTTTAGCAGAGATTGACGGTGATGGCTTTAGTGTTTGGTTGTGTCTATTTAGCAGTTTCGCGTATGACTGCTAAAAAAGCATTTCTCCACGGCTTCTCGCGCTGGATGGTCAATCGCGAAGGATAAAACAACGAACAACGCCACCCTATGCGGTGGCGTTGTTACGTAATAGTTTAGGTGGC
Organism: Anaerolineales bacterium; assembly: GCA_020630175.1. GTDB lineage: Bacteria > Chloroflexota > Anaerolineae > Anaerolineales > UBA6668 > JAHDIM01. The sequence continues at coordinate 16,441 of JAHDBW010000033.1, read as the reverse complement.
TGGTGGCTCCATAGGCTCTGGATCTAAAGCGTCGGGCGGGCTGGCTTCGGCCGGGCGGGTTGGGGCTGGGGCCAGGTAAGCAACGCCCACAATCAACAGGCCGACGACCAAGAACGAGACAATCCGCGCTACAGAGCTCGCGTTTGAAAGGTCCACAAAGAACAGTTTCAGCACGGTAATCCCCAGTAAGATTGCGCCCAATATCCAGCCTAGTAACCAAGACTTGCGGTTGGCAACAAACATCAAAATTACGGCAAACAAACTCCAATACATCGCGTAAAACGTTTGCAAGAATGGGGTGTAGAACAAGTCTGCAAAGTTGTAATCCACGCCGCCGATATGATGCACCGCCCGGGCAATCACAAAGTTTGAAAGGATAAATCCGCTTAGGCCAAGCGCCAGTTTGGCATAGTAACGTACGTCCTCGTTCAGAACGCCATTTGTGCGGATGACCCAGATCCAACTTGCTGCAAAAAAGGCAATCAATGGGATCTCATAGCTGTTGAAGATTGGGACATACGGTAACGGTGCCGTTGTTAGGCCGTTGCCAAGGCTGGTGCCTAACGCCCACAGCAACCCCGCACCAATCAGGCCCAGCGCGCCCCACAGCACATAAGCCCGCTGGAACGGTTGGAGCGGCCAAAGCTTTACATCTCGCAAGAAGCTAAGCAGCAATAACGCCAGCGCTAAGACCCCAAACACCGGTAACGCGTACCAAGCGACATCGTCTGCCACTAACGTTTGGATACCCCAGCCACCTTGCACAATACACCATGCCACAACAGACCAGAACGAACTGACGTGCCAAACAGGGGCTAATTTACGGCTATCTTGATCTTTCAAGACCAAGTATTGGGTGGCAAACGCCATTGGCCAAGCGTACCAGCCGCCGTTTGCAAGTAAGTTTCCATCGTCAATAAAGACGCGGATCAGTAACAAAATTGGCAACAGGAACAGTCCATATGCGGCAGCTTGACGGGCAAACGGCCACTTGAACAAGCGTCCAACGCCATACAGCGCAACGACCGTAAAGCTCAGGAAGAACAGTAAGCCAGCAAAAATATAGGCAGTCTGCGCGCCTTCAGAAATTTGAAGCACGCCGCTTAGCAGCCACCACAGCAAGCCCCAACCAAAGAATGGGTATTGCGTCCAGCCTAAGCTAAAGTCTGCCCGGCGTTGCACAACATAACTACTCGCGAAGCTGCTTAGGCCAATCAGCGCAGCGCCAACGTACAGCGCGTTACGCAAGAATGGCAGCCAATCTGCGGTTGGGGTCTCTGCAACGTATACAACATAAGCAGAAGCCGCTGCTAGCTGCACCAATCCGCCAAGCGCTACAGGCCACCATTGATTACGGGCAACGCCGCTTACAACATAGCCAAGCCCAAGCAGCGCCCAGATTGCAGCCGTGACATTGGGGTCAACCGCGAATGGAATTGCCAAGGCCAAACAAACCGCTGCCCAGAACAAGAAGACCTCACGCAAATAGCCAAAGCGACCTGTGCCGGGCGCTGCGCGGCGGTCTATACCGTACAGCACGCCGGCGAGCACCAAATAAATCAACGCAATTGCAAGTGAGATCCACCACATCCCACGATTGAGATGTTCCACGATAATGGACTGCATTATCAGCATCCAAATTGGCGTGAGATACAGCAGTAAGGTATCAAATATAGCGCTGAACTTTTGTTTCCCGTGGCGGACAAAAAACACAGGGAGCAGTGTGAAAATTCCAAAGAAGGCAAACATGAATGGTTCCAATGACCAAACAAGTTCTGGTTCATAACCAGCGGTAATCCAAGCTGTTGCCAAGGTAATTGTGCCAAGCAAGCCAATTGCATTTGTCATGCGCCAAGCTTTGAACCACGCAATAATGCCAATCGCAATATTTAGAATGAGAAGATAAGAGAATAATCCAACGTGGCCGTCTATCAAATCCACCACGATCAGCGGTGCTACAAACGCCCCAACTTGCGCGAGGGCAGCCAAAATCCAAGCGTCATTGAGCAACGCTAAGGAGACCGCAACAATACTAAGCGCTACATAAATCGCAAATCCAACGCCCGTTGGTAAGAGTTCAAAAACGCGGTCGGCAAAGAATGTCGTGAGGTATAGGATGCCAATCCCGCTCCCTTGTAGCGCCAGCCCATAATTGCGCCGTTTTTTACGCATGACTGCCCCAATGCCTGTAACAAGCACACCAACAACTGCCGCCCCAATATGGCGTAACGGTACAGAGATCCAGCCTTGATCAAAGGCAAAATTTAGGAACAGGCCAATCCCAATCAAAAACAGCAACATCCCAATTTGCACCATTACGTGCATCTTGATGAACCAGTTCAGTAAGGGTGGCCATTCCCAATCTGGCTTGGGCTGTGGCGCGACTGGCGGCACGGCCTTGGCTGCGGCTTGTTGCGCCCGCGATGGCGTCACTACCGGTGCTGTATCGGCCTTGATTACTGGCTGTGTATCTGTTTTTTCCTCGACTAAGGCTGCTGGCTTTAACGTTTCTACCCAAACTGGCAATTTGCTAGCGGGTTGAATCTGTTCCCGGTCTGGAGTGGCAGCCGCAGGTGTTACTGCGGTGGCCTGTGGCTCAGCTTCTAACGCAGCAAGCCGCGTTTCTAAAGCACGAATCCGGCGGAATGCAATCGCGGCTAGTGCGCCAAGGGGCAGCAGCATTGCAATAAACGCACAACAAAACGCAGAAAAATAGTCTTCAAAACTCATAGATCAAGTCCAGATAACAGCGACAGAAATATCAATACAGGGTACACAAAATATCGCCTGTCTACAGTGTACGGGAATTAAGACTGAAGATGGAGCGTGTGCGACTCCGAGTTTTCGGAGTCGCGCTTAAAACTGCTAACTAAGCCAGTCGCTTTAGACCACTGCGGTTTCACGCACGACGTCTAAAAAGGCGCTCATGGTGGGGGAGAGCCACTTGTCTTTGTGATACACCAGTTGCGTGATCATTTCTGTGGGGGCACCGGCAACCTCTAAGCGGCAAAGCGCACCCTGATCTAGGGCGGTTTGCGCCACAATCTGGGGCATGTAGGCAATGCCAAGCCCGGCAATTGCGCATTGTTTCATTGCTTCGGTGTTTTCAAACGCAACCGAGTCGGTAAAGTGAATACCCTGTTGGGAGGCGTTTTTCTCAATCTGAACCCGATAGGTACAGCCCGGTTCGGACAAAATAAGCTGTTCCGTTTGTAGATTGGCTAACGTCAGGTTGGCTGCTCCGGCAAGCGGATGGTCTGGCCGCGCAAACATGCCCAGCGGTTCTTTTACAAGCGCATCTACGTTCATATCAGGCAAGGTCACTAACGCCGCGAGCAAGAACGCAAAATCGAACTGGCCTTGGCGCAGCGCGTCTAATTCGCTGCCAGCGTGAATCGTTTGCACACTCAGCTGCACCCGTGGATGCTTGGCGCGGAACTGCTGCAAGATGTGTGGCAAGCGGTAAACACATAAGGTGCTCGGGGCGTATAGGCGCAGCTTGCCACGCAAAGGGCCGTTTTGCTGAAAAGCAGACTTCGCTTCTGATTCCAAGCTTAGGAGTTGGTCAACATAGGCTAAAAACGTACGGCCTTCATGTGTGAGTGCGACTCGCTTACCGAGGCGTTCAAACAGATTGACTTCTAGTTCTTCTTCTAAGCTGCGAATCTGCGCAGACACTGTGCTTTGGGCGTAGCTTAACTGCTCGGCAGTGCGCGAGAAGCTAAGCGTTTTTGCAAGATGCTTGAAGGTTGAAAGCTGCCGAAGTTCCATAGATGAGCCCTTTTATCGATTATTTCGATTGATTGTATCAAAAATGGTCGCTTGAAACGATAAGATGCGTGTGCCAAAATAAGCACCATCACATAAGGAGCAAGCAATGCACATTACACAAAATAAACTCGCCGCTATTGAAACCTTACGCCGGTTCCCTGCGGCGATGACAGCAAAAGTCGCCCAGCTATCAGAAGCCCAACTTACTGAAATCACACCAGCTGATATTTGGACGGTGGCGCAGGTGATTCATCACTGTGCTAACTCACACATGAACGCATTTATTCGGTTGAAGCTGGTGCTGACAGAAGAAATGCCGCCGCTGAAAAATTATGACCAAGACGCTTGGGCAGTGATGGCCGATGACAAAAGCGCCAATATCGAAATGTCACTTGCGATTTTGCGCGGCCTGCATGCGCGCTGGGTGATGGTATTTGAAACGCTGCTAGATGATGCTGAAATTTGGCAAAAGGAAGGGGTGCATTCTAGCGATGGCCCCATGAATGTGACGCACTTATTGTTTGGATATCAAGAGCACTGCGAAGTGCATTTGGCACAAGTAGACCGAATTATTGCCGCCTTGGCTTAACAAAAAAGCCCCGTTCAACGCAAGTTGAACGGGGCTTTTTATTTATCGGGCTTAGCGACAGTTATGCCGCAATGTCGCTATCGGCCGCATCTGGGTCTAGCGTATCGCTATCCGCTACTACAGGCTCAGCGTCTACAGCTTCAATGGTCTCTGTATCTGGTTCAGGGCTGACAGTGTCAGCAGGGGTTGCTTTCCGCTTGTTCCACCATTTCAGCAGTAGCGCAACTACGCCGGCCACAACTGCTAAGCGCAACAGACCACCAATCAAGCGGCCTGGACCAAAGCCACCGCGTTGCCCGTGGCCTTTGCCACCGCGCCGCCCGTGTTTCTCACAGTCGGCCTGATCCGCGTCAGCGTCTGTCTCAGTTGCATCTGCATCCGCAGCAGGCGCATCTTCTGACGCAGCGTCTGCTTTGTGGCAGTCAGCGTGGCGTTCACGAAATTCCATGCGGGCGCTGTCATCACTAAAGTTTGCCATCCGGCGCATGCTTAGGCCACGCCCAATGATTGTGCCAATTAGAATACCGCCAATTGCCACGAGTGCTAATTTAATCCATTTATTTGAATTCATTTATGAAGTTCTCCTTTGTAAAACGTCTTGCATTGCACTAATCCTAGCAAACGGATCTGGAGATAATCTGAAGCTAGCCAGAAGATTTTACGCGCATTTTGTGAAGCGATCGCGCGACGTATTAAATAAAAAAACGCATGGCATTAACACGCCATGCGTTGAAAAATAAAAAAATAATAGCAATGTCGCTGAGGGCGCTTAGATTGGTAAGACCCCGTTGTGCACAGTCGTTAGCTCATCGAAGGTAGGTTGCGCTACAAAGTGCTTGATCTTATCGCTAACAGCCCGATGTTCAGCAGATAAGTATGGAAATTGTAAAAATGAATGAACAGCACCCGTAGCGCGATACAGCTGCGCTGGCGTGCCACTCGCCTGCAAGCGGGCTGCATATTCCTCGCCTTCATCGCGGAGGGGATCATTTTCTGCCGTAATCACTAACGCTGGTGGCAGATTAGATAAATCTGGCGCTAGTAATGGGGATAGCAATGGATTTTCAATATCCCGCGGGCTGGAACAGTACTGCTCAATAAAGAACCGCATTTCTGCATGGTTCAACACTGGTGCAGTTTGATATTTCTGATGCGATTCACTCTCACAGCGCCCGTTGGTCACGGGATACAGTAAAACCTGCTGGTGAATTTTTGGGCCACCCGTGTCACGGGCAATCATTGCGACGACGGTCGCTAAATTACCACCGGCGCTATCGCCAGCAACAATCAAACGGGACGTGTTAACCTGCCAGCTTTGACCCTGCTTGGCTGCCCAAGCAACGGCGTCATATGCATCATGTAGTGCGGTTGGGAATTTATATTCTGGTGCTAACCGGTACCCCACAGATAAGATTGCAGTATTCGATGCTTTTGCCAAACGGCGGCACAGTGCGTCGTGCCCATCAATATTGCCAATTGTCCAACCGCCACCGTGAAAAAACACCATTAGTGGTAGGTTGCTAGCCACTTTTGGTTCATATAGGCGCCCTTGAATAAAGGTGCCATCACGCGTTGGGATTGAACAATCTTTTACGCTTGCCAGATTTACCCGTCTGCCAAGCAGTAACTTATAGCGGAGCTTGTGAAATTGCTGTTGCCTGCCACGCAGGCGTTGCAATTCTACGAGAGACATTTGATTGATCCGCTTACCCAGTGCGAATTTGATAATGCCCCCCAATAGTTGCGATCTTCTATCAAGGCTCATAATAGTTGTTTATATATTGTGGAGCATTGCCCACGTTTTTGTGTTGCTGAAATCTAACAAATAACAAACATTACGACAACCGTATTGCACGATTTGTAACATCACAGCTCAGTAGCAAGACGTGTGTCTAACAAAATTTTTATAAACTTAGTTTTATAGACATAAAAGTTTTAGAAATTCAGTTATGTTTGTTATTTCGTACTATATTGGGTGCAACCTTCTTGCCAAAGTGGTAAATACGCCGAAAGATAATAAACACCTTGTCTAAAAAAATACATTTTGATCAAAAAAATAGCGCCGAATGTTCATGTTTTGTAGACCATAACTATAGAAACATCGCCTATTCATTGTTATGATTGTTAAACGCAAACAACATCAAATTAGACCGAGTAGTAACCAAATATGAAAACCATTGGCTTGTTAGGTGGCATGAGTTGGGAGAGCACAGAGCTCTATTACCGTTGGATTAACAGCGGTGTTAAAGCCCAGTTAGGCGGGCTGCATTCAGCCAAAGTGGCGCTATACAGCGTAGACTTTCAAGAAATAGAAACGCTTCAGCACGCCGGAGATTGGGACGCCGCCGCCGCCATCCTAGCCGCCGCTGCCCAGAACATTGAAGCTGCTGGCGCAGACTTCTTACTCATCTGCACAAACACAATGCATAAGGTGGCACCTCAGGTTGAAGCCGCCATTTCAATTCCTCTATTACACTTGGCAGATGCCACTGCAGAACAGATCAAAATGCAGGGCCTAGACACCGTTGGGCTGCTTGGCACAAACTTCACAATGGAGCAAGACTTTTACCGTGGACGCCTAACGCAAAAGCATGGCCTAAACGTCATTGTGCCGCCAGCAGCAGATCGGCAGTTGGTTCATGACATTATTTATAACGAACTGTGCTTAGGTGAAGTAAAAGAAGACTCACGGCAAACGTACTTGCGTATTATCAATGACCTGCACGCCGCTGGTGCCCAAGGCGTTATTGAAGGCTGTACTGAAATTGTGATGTTAGTGCAGCAACACCATACGTCTGTTCCCCTTTTTGATACAACCGCTATTCATGCTCAAGCTGCCGTGGTTAAAGCTTTAGAATAGTAAATATAAAAAACTACCCAAACTCTTATATTGCCCCAAAGCAACTGTGACACTTGTTAAAAACAGGTGTCTTGGTTGTAACACATTGTGAAAAAAACAGGCATTTAGTCTGTTCCATCGACGAAACTATCATTAAGTTTATATGGAAGCGCGGAAGAAGGTAACGCTACCATTTCTATACATAGAAAAAGGTTGGCGTTTTGACCAGTGGCAAGTCGTTACCCACAATTGAAGATGAAATACTAGCGTTTGCAATCCTGTGCCTGCAAGAGGAAGCCATTGATTTAAGCGAATTTCGTGCTTGGTTAAAAGCGCGTGGTCGGCGGCAGCGGTCGCAATTTGCTACGGCACTTGGTATCAATATTCGGCGGCGGTCTCCGCGAGATATTGGGAACATCATGAGCTACCAAGCGCGGCGAACATTTACGCAAGCCGAACGCCAAGCAGTGATCGGGATCGCTTATGAACGTGGCATCGCACCATTTGGAGCAATGGTCTCAGCCGCGCAGGCCACACGTGCCTTACGACGTGCCACACACATCCGCTCTGAATTTCTACGTACATTTACGTCCATTTCAATTTGAATCCACCATAACTCGCGTTGTATAAATTGCGCTTGCTATTAGTCCGCGTGTACAATTAATCAAATTTAGTTGTAACCAATTTAATGGCACAGAAGCAACCACACTCTAATACTCAATTCCCAACAACTGAAGAAGCAGATATACAAAAAAAAGCAGTCACCACCATTGTGCGGCTGCTGTTTGTCTTATGTATTGTGATCGGAACGGTCACAATTGCGCTTGACCCTCGGTTTTCTAACGGGCAAATCACAACCATTGTGCTTGCTGGTGTTTTTGGGTTGATGTTACTGCTGATCAAGCGTGGTTACGTAAGAGCGGTTGCCAGAACCGTGCTTGTTACGCTATTAATCACCACCACGTATATGCTTTACGACTCAGGTAGTATTGCAAATACAGATCTTTCCATTTACTTTTTCATCCTTATTTTTGCCACTATTGTGGTCAGCCGCCGCACGGTGTTGCTCATCGCGTTTGTGTCTGTTGTGGCATTGACGGTGCTTTTCTACCTGGAGCAAACCGGGGTGATTAAAATAAACGCGCGGAAAGTTGCCAATCTTGGCGAGTACTTTACCGTTGTGGCTATGCTGCTCTCTACGCTGTGGGCGCTGTGGTATGTAATTGCCCAAAAAGATAAGCAATACCAGCAAGTGCTGACGCTAAATGCCACCTTATCGCAAAGCCAAGCAGAGCAGGCGGCCCTAATCCAAAGCCTGCCAGATTTATTTGTTCGATTTACAGCGCAGGGTGAAATCCTGTCTATCAATCAAACGCAGTTGTTAGATGATCGAGGCGTACGTTTAGAAAAAGGGGAATCCATTTTTACCTTTTTCAATACGCCGGTCATCCAAAAGCGGATGCAAGGCTTTATTCAAAAAGCCTTGGCAGAAAATGCGTTACAGCAAATTACCGCTCCAGTTAAGTTAGGCACAGAAGATCGCCTGATTGACTTCCGCCTTATGCCAATTGATAAGGCAGAATTGATGGTAATTTGCCGCGATGTCACTGAAGATCGCAAACTGCGCGACACTGTATATCAGGCCAACAAGCTAGATAGTATCGGCATTTTGGCAGGTGGGATTGCGCACGATTTCAACAATTGGCTGACTGGGGTAATTGTCCAACTGGCGCTTGCCCAAAAGCGGGTGACGCGGTTGCTCAACCAACCACAGGCCGCAGCTGAAGCTACAAAAATTCTGAGCCATTTGCAGAAGTCTAGCGATTCGGCGCACCAAGCCGCAGAGCTGACCAAGCAACTTTTGGTTTACGCAGGCAAAAAACAACCTGAACTCAGTAGCATCCAGCTCAATGCGTTAGTTACCGAAAGCGTCGCCCTTATGGATGCAGCGCTGGATAAACGCATCATTGTAGAGTGTGCGCTAAAGCAAGATTTACCAACAGTGAATGGGGATGCGACACAGCTTCAACAAGTGGTGGTCAACCTTATTTTGAACGCGGGCGAAGCCATCACGCAAACCACGGGCACTATCAACATTTGCAGCCAAGAAACTAGCCTAGACGCCACAAACAAAGCGCAGTGGCAATTTATTGGTGCGCCGCCAGCAAACGGCAGCTATGTTCATATTTCAATCAAAGATACTGGGAGCGGTATCAAGCCGCAGCTGTTGCGCAATATTTTTGATCCCTTTTTCACAACGAAAAAGACCGGTAAAGGCTTAGGGCTTTCGGCCGTATTGGGCATTGTACAAGCACACAAAGGCGGGTTGAGCGTCCGAAGTGAGTTAGACGTTGGCACTGAGTTTGATGTGTTCTTACCGGTTAGCAACGCCACATTGGCACAGCGCGATGCCCAAGCACCAATAACAGACACGTTTGAAGGCACCGTGCTCATTATTGACGATGAAGCCGCCGTGCGCGATGCCGCCGCCAGCACGCTAGAAATGAACGGCATTTGCGTGTTTATTGCGGCTGATGGACCGGCTGGTTTGGCAATGTTGGCGGCAAATCAGAAAAGTATTGAGCTGATTTTGCTAGACGTACAAATGCCAAAAATGAATGGCGTAGACGTCCTTTCCCAGCTACGCCAAGACCACCCGCAACTGCCCGTGATCCTTTCTACTGGCTACACAGATTTAGATCTGAACCAAGTGCAACACACCTACAATGTTGCCGCAATTCTAAATAAGCCCTACCTCCCGCGTGACTTATTACAGCTTGTTGCGAAGCATCTGCGTAAGCAATCCTAGCCTTACCCTTGACAAACATCGATAATCTTCGATATATTATTGTTATGGACGCAGTCGCCTTTACCAAAGCCCTCGCCGATGCAACTCGGCAACTAATTATGAAGCACTTGTGCTGCTGCTGGCTTAGCGTAAACGACGTCGTTGATAAATTAGACGGTAAGGTCAACCAACCGACCGTGAGCCATCACCTAAAAATCCTTGAAAGTGCGCATTTGGTAAAGGTACGCAAGGATGGACGCCAACGGTTTTATACCTTGGATCAGGAGCATCTCACCTATTGTTGTGGCCAACTTATGTTTAATTTTGCGCCGGAAATTGCGCCGAACGTGATCAATCAAAGCGCAATCGAAGTGTTGGAATAGACTAATACGCTAACCAGTGGCGTACTGTTGCAAGTACTGCCCAGCGAGATCAAAACCCACGGCCAAGACGCGCCGTTATTTTTTACTAAAATACATCGATATCTATCGATCTAAAGACTACCTAACAGGATTTCTCATGGAAACACACGCCCTTCCTATCGCAATCATCGGTGCTGGCCCTATTGGGCTGGCCGCCGCCGCACATGTCATCAAGCGTGATGAAACGCCGCTAATTTTTGAAGCAGGTAGCACCATCGCCGCTAGCGTTTTGCAATGGGCGCATGTGCGCGTTTTCTCTCCGTGGCAATACAATGTAGACCTTGCCGCCCGTGAACTGCTAGAAGCCACCGGCTGGCAAATGCCAGAAGAAAGCTATCTACCAACTGGCGGAGAGCTTGTGCGCGACTATTTAGCACCATTAGCAGCACTGCCCAAACTCAAAGACAATACGCATCTCAATGCACGGGTCACAGCCATCACGCGCCGCCGGATTGACAAGATGAAAGATGCTGGCCGCAATAGCGCGCCTTTTATCATCGAAGCGACGGTAGATGGAACGCCGCAGCGCTTCCAAGCCCGCGCAGTGATTGATGCCTCTGGCAATTGGACAGAACCAAACCCGATTGGCTCTGATGGCCTACCAGCGATTGGTGAAAAAACGCATGCAGACCAAATTGCATATGGCATTCCAGATGTGCTCGATAAAGATCGAGCGCGTTATGTAGATAAGACCGTTGCCGTTATTGGCGGTGGGCACTCTGCCATCAATGCCTTGCTAGAACTAGGCGATTTGCAAGCAGAACACCCCAACATGCACCTGCACTGGGTTTTGCGTAAAGCAACGGTTGCCGATGCTTACGGCGGCCTCGGCGGCGATGCACTGCCCGGACGTGGCGCGTTGGGCGTGCGCATCAAAGAACTAGTCGATGCCAAGCGCGTGACCGTGCATACACCGGTGTTTATCACACAGGTCTCTAAAACAGACGCGGGTCGGCTTACATTACAGGGTGATACGCTTACAGGGACAACCACAATTGTGGCAGACGAAGTCATTGCCGCTACCGGTGCCCGGCCAGACCTATCCTTCTTGCGTGAGATCCGGATTGACCTAGACCCGGCCGTTGAAAGTACACCAACCCTAGCACCGCTAATCGATCCAAATATCCACAGTTGTGGCACCGTGCGGGCGCATGGTGAAAAAGAGCTGCGCCATCCAGAAAAAGATTTCTACATCGTGGGCATCAAAAGCTACGGGCGTGCGCCAACCTTCTTGCTTGCCACGGGTTATGAGCAAGTGCGCTCCGTTGCCGCCGCCTTAGCTGGTGACTGGGAAGCCGCCGCCGATGTGCAGCTTGATCTCCCTGAAACTGGCGTCTGCGGTGTGAATATCGTCGATGCGAGCGGGGCAGTTGTAGAAGATTGCTGTGCACCAACCTGCTGTGACACCCCCGCTGAAAGCAATGTGGTGCCGCTACAACTGATTACAGAGCAACCCGCAGCCGCAAGCGAAGGCAGTTGCTGTGCGCCAACCTGCTGCACGCCAGAGGCAGACGCTGAGACAGATACCAACGTCGTGCCGCTGATTCAAATTGGCTAATCCATACAATAAAAAAGGCCAGCGATCTTTCCATCGCTGGCCTTTTTGCTTTAAGTCGGCAGAATGAATTCTGCGACTAGTGCAGTAAACATGCTTAAGCATGTTGGTTCTACTAACCTGAATTCTGGATAACACAGTAAATAGATAGGATCAATTTAGCCGACGCCGCAGCGGGCTGAAGCCGCGCCGCTATGTATTGTGAAAAGCCCGCTGGGCTATAAGCGCTCAGACCTAATGGTTGCCGCCTCTCAACAGCAGTTCAATCTCTAATGATTTAGCCCCGTGCGGGCAACGCTACATTGGGATCACCTCTTATCCAGAATTGAATGGATTTCAATCCATGGCCAGCTATACTTAGCCTTATGTTGCCTGTTCTGAATCTTTTTGGGTTAGCCTTGCCGCTGCCGCCGCTGACTGTGATTGCTGCCACATGGCTGGCACTCGATATTTACGCGCGTGAAGCAGAACGCACCTTTGGCCAAGAGCGGGCTGCAGCCACATGGAATAGCGCCTTCTATGCATTATTAGGTGGCGTCGTTGGGGCGCGGCTGTTTTTTGTGGTGTTGAATAGTGAAGCCTATTTCAATGCGCCGCTCAACGTGTTTGCGCGCAGCATCGACAGTCTGAGCCTGACCGGCGGTGTGCTGGGTTTCTTACTGGTGGGGGCGTTATTACTACGCCGTAATGGACTGCTAACAGCCCAAACACTCGATACCTTTGCTCCGGCGCTGCTTATTTTTCTAGCCGGTATTGCGCTGGCCAATCTCTTTAGTGGCAATGGCTACGGACGAGAAACTGAGCTAGCTTGGGGCGTTACGCTATGGGGGGCGGTGCGCCATCCGACGCAGGTGTATGAATTGCTCGGCTGCCTTGGGTTGTTTGCGTATTGTTGGCGTCAGCGGAGGCGCTCTCTAGCGCACGGTCATTTGTTTCTGATGGCGTTGGGTGGGTATGCGTTGTTACGCTTGAGTTTGGAATATTTCCGCGCAGACAGTTGGCTGTTAGCGGGTGGAGTACGTGGCACGCAGGTGCTCGCGCTGTTGGTCTTGCTGGCAACCGTATGGGCAACAAAATGGCTTAGGCCCCAACATCCGCCTGATGCGGCCTAACATCCCCAGCCTCACTCTTCAATTAGGCTTAGCACCTTAGCTTCTAGCAGCGCCTGATCCATCCCGCCAAATACCATATCAACAATTACACCATCGGCATCAATAAAGTATGTGGTTGGGAACGCATTGACTCGGTAACGTGCCGTCACAGCGTTGGTTGTATCAATCGGCAGGGGATACGTAACGCCAACCTCGGCCGCAAAGGCCAGCATGCGGTCGATTTGGTCTTGCGTGTTAACGCCAATAAACGCGATTTTGCCAGCGTGCGTGTCCGCAATAAGCTGGAAGGCAGGCATTTCTGCGCGGCAAGGGCCACACCAAGACGCCCAGAAGTTGAGCACGACCGGCGTGCCACGAAATGCGCTCAAATTGATCACCTCGCCATCTGCGGTTTGTAATTCAAAATTTGGCGCAGGGTGACCGGCTTGTGCAGCGGGTGGGCGGCCGTTGGGGTTCGCATCCGCTGCTGGTACGCGAGAGGTCCAAATCCAAGCGGAGCCAAGGATTGCAATCAGCAAGAGCTGCCAGTATTTAGGCGTAAAAACAGGCTTATGTTGGGCAGTCAAAGACATAATGGTAATAAGCGGGCACCGGCTGAGTGCGGTGTATGGCTACCGCAATTTCTGGCAGCGTTTTCTGCCAGAATTCAACCGCAGGTTTATTGAGCGCGAGCACTTGTAGCTCCCAATGTGGGCCAAATGCGCTGAGTAATTGCTGCATAGCCAATTTGCCTACCCCCCGCCGCCGATAGTCCGGTTTGATATAAAACTCAGCCAGTTGCCAGTGTGTTAGATCATACGGGGCTGGGGCGCGAATAAGCGTGAAGCCAATTACAATTTCGTCTAGACAAATAAAAAAAGGATGCCGAACGTCATCTTCAAAGATGGTGCCAGCGCGGCTTTCTGGCCAATAGGCAACAAAGTAAGGGTAGTCTTCTGCCTTGTTGATATGTGGATAAGTGGGATCGTACGGCTGCAACTCGTGCATATACGTGACAAACAAAGCGCCAAGCTGCGCCCGCGCTGAGTAAGTGACCGGTCTAAGGCTGCAGGTTGGCACGTCTAAAATGGGCCTACTTTAGCGTATCGTTATGCGCTTTTTTCTGAGCAATGAGCTTACGCACTTGGAGCTCAAACCAGCGTGCTTCAGCCTCTAGCAAGCCCCGCCAGACCAAAATTACCAGCAGCGCCATCCCGCCCGGCCCTAAGCAAAGTAAGCCGAGCCGAAACTGCACAGTGAGCAAAACAGCGCCAATCACCGTTGTGCCAAATGCGTACCACGTTAGCTGCCGCATAGCTTCCCGCATTGGCAACGACCGTTCGATCCGGTCATCTAAGCGATCGATTTCGTTATCAATATTGAGGTTGGTTTTATCTGTTGATGCGGTCATAAAGGAAACGCGTTATGCAGTGCTGTGTATCAACCGTGGTCACCGACGGCTAAGGTCAAGTTCAAGCCTGATTGGCGCTTTAGACTTTAATCAAAAAACGCCGCTGCTAGATTATAGCAACGGCGTTGAGACTTCCCCATGGGCAGTCTTAGTTATTCAACTTCAAGTTCCAGGCCGCCAACAAAGCGTGCTGCAACGTTATAAACAGCCGCCATAATCACGCCGCCAATAAACCCGATAATTCCATAAAAAACGGGCAGACAAATCACCAGCGCTAGCGAAGCAGCCACGCCGCCGCCAACGCCTAAGCTGGCAAAGTCACTAAATGCAGGGTCAGTCGCGGCAAGCGTTGAGCCAAAGACAGACAACATCAAGAACATCAAGCCATACAGACCACCAATCAAAAAGCCAAACACAAGATAAAGTACAGCCATCACCTTACCAGCAGAGACAACCCCGACCTTTTGTATGACGCGTTTATTTGTTTTATAAAGAATTGTTGGAGCTGATTCCATTTTTTAGTAGCCTCCTGAGCTATGTAAAAGCGAAAAAATTGTAACGTGATGTGAAATTTATAGCGTCTAGTTACACTATGATTATTCTTTTCGTCTCTAAATACGCTGTTTATTATAGGGTAAATGTAAGTATTTACAGCAGCCCCTTTTAGAAAAAACCAAGCGGTAACAGATACACGCGCACTTGCTAAACGTGCGGTGGCGGCGGATCGGTATCAATATAAACTTGCGGATCGTTTTTTTGTTGGTAGGTCCGTTGTGGCAACAAGGTGAGCATTGCCTGCGGATTTTCACGCGCTATATCGCGAATAACAGTCAGCGCAGCTGCCATTTCTGCGCCTTCTTGCCCAAAGCGAAACGTCAGATAGGTCGGGTCAACATCACGTAAATGCGCGAGCACAACCTCGCAATTTTGTTGCATCGTTGCGGCAGCAACCGGGCGGTTATAGGTCAGCAACCCTGGGATTGGCTTTTTGAAATTGTAATCAATCGTGTTCAAAATTACGGGTACAAAAATCAGGTGACCCAAGGCAGAACTTAGCGCTGGGTCGGTCAGAGCATTGTCGATAAGCGTTTCACCAGAGGCCGCCTGAACCTGTACGCCGCAGGTGAATGCTTCATGCGTTACGCGTTCCATCTCTTCACGTTCGGCAGCTGGCAGCAGGCTGTAAATGGTTGCCATAACTTCATCGGCGGCGTCTTGGAGCTGCGCCCGGCGATCCCGGCCCTTGGCTTGGACAGGTGGAATAACTTTGCCAACGTGAATCGTGATGGTTGGCCGCTGTAAGCGCAATGCACTGCGGATCGCACCCACCATGCCACCAAAGCCAACGGGAATAATAGGCGCTTGCGCTTTGGCACTAAGCCACGCCACGCCGGAGTGCGCCGAGCGTTTATTGAGCGACCAAACGCCACCTTCCGGAAAAATCCCCACCCACTGATCTTGTTTGAGCACCTCTAACGCCGTACTCAGCGCTTGCCGATCAGCTGTGCCACGGGTAATTGGGATGTACCCATATAAATCGACGAGCCAATCTCTAGCTGGAGCAGGGGGCACATCGGTTGCGGTGAGAATTTCCAATAAGCGTGGCGTAAACGCGGCCATTAGGCCCGCCTCTAAGTAAGCGGCGTGGTTTCCTACAACCAGCAAACGCCCGTGTTTAGGCCAGTTTTCTGCGCCGATTATTTCTAAACGAAACAGAATCCGTACTAGATTACAAAAAATAAAACGTAGTAAGTGCCGAATAAACCGGCGGCGCGGGTAAGAAATAGCAGCAGTAGCAGTTGAAGACATTACGTGCAGGTTACCAAAGTTTTGCGGTCTTTTCAAAGAGCAACCGGATCTCCTACGTATTTTCAGTTTAGATGCCGGTGCCAGCACCCAGTTACAAAACGTAAATCCCCTATATTAATGCAAAAACCGCGCTAAATTGCGCGGCTTTCACATTGATAAATATAAA
>JAHDBW010000032.1 GCA_020630175.1 Anaerolineales bacterium | reverse complement strand
TCCCACTGGTCGGCGGCAATTGCTTCGGTTTGCAAAGTGAGCCGAACGTTGGAGCGGGTTCCTTCATTTGCCAGCAGTTTGACGATCATTGCCATTTGCAGCGGGGTTAGGCGCAGCGTGTTTCCGTCCCAGTTTGCGATTGGCGTGGCTGCCATTTCTGCCAACA
Organism: Anaerolineales bacterium; assembly: GCA_020630175.1. Classification (GTDB taxonomy): domain Bacteria; phylum Chloroflexota; class Anaerolineae; order Anaerolineales; family UBA6668; genus JAHDIM01. Next base: position 25,936 of record JAHDBW010000032.1, on the reverse strand, counting down.
TGGGCGCAATGTGTTTGTCTGATTGGGCGATGTCTAGCGGTTGTAGTTGCTGGATGCCAAGTTCATCGAGGAAGTTTAGAAACTGGGTTTTCTCTGGCAAGGGCGTCTCAAACCTATTGAGATTGATGCGGTTTATTTCGAGCAATGTGTCAATAAAGTCGCCAGTAGGGTAGGCCATTTGCGTCACGCGATTGACAAGGTTGGCGTTGTCTTCACTGGTGATGGTGTCCCAATCGTCGTCGAGCGTGTTGGGGTCGTAGCTGGGGTTTGAGACCAGCGCATGGATTTCATTGGTGTCTACGGCGATGACAATGGCAGCGGTAACGCCTGTTTCGGCAAGGGCGGCTTGTAAGTCGGCGTCGATGGTGGTTTGAATGTCGCGCCCAAGTTGTGGGGCATACAGCACTTCGCGTTGCCACCATAAGGAGTCTGGATCTTGTAGGTCGGCGCTTGTGAGCAGTGGGTCAAAGGTGTTTTCTAACCCGGCTAGGCCGTAGTTGAATGAGGCGTAACCCAGAATTGGTGCGGCGCTAGGCACAGGATATAGTCGATAGAACAGCCCGTTGATCTCTTCCGTTGTGGCGAGTGGGGTGCCGTGCCGATCTAGGATGTCACCGCGCCGAATGCGTTGGCTGGAAAACACCGTGCGTGGATTATCGTCACGGGCGAGCAGTGCTTCAGAGCGAAGTGCGCTCCACATCAGATTGTACGCCGCTAGGCCGAGTACGACGATCAAAAAGCCCAGCGTTAGTCGCGATGTTGCGTTGCTGATTGTTGTCATTATGGATTGTGTCGGGCGGCAGAAATGCGCAGCACTAGGCCTAACATAATGAAGTTGATCAGTAAGGCCGATCCGCCGTAGGACACAAAGGGGAACGTGACCCCAGTCAGCGGCAAGGCTTTGATCACGCCACCCACAATAAAAATCATCTGTAAGCCAAAGACGATGGCAACGCCACCGGCTAGCAAACTGCGGAACTTGTTAGGTGCCAAAATCGACGTGCGGAAGATGCGGGCTAACAAAATGCCAAACAAGGCTAGCATTGCAAAGCCGCCCAGCAGCCCCCATTCTTCTACTACGGCGGCGTAGATAAAATCAGAATGCACAACGGGAATGACTCTGGGCGCGCCAATGCCAAAGCCGCGTCCGGCAAACCCGCCAGCGGCCAATGCCAGTAATGATTGCGCAATCTGATACGAATTGCCTGAGGCATCTAGCCAAGGGTTGAGCCACGCATTGACGCGCACTTGCACCACATCAAACAGTTGATAGGTGATAAAGCCGCCCAAAATCAGCAGCAGCGCCCCGACCACTAAATACCAATAATTTTCTGTGGCTTGGTAGAGCAACAGGACAAATAGCGCAAATAATAGCGAGCCGGTGCCCAGATCACGTTGATTGAGCAATAGCAGCAGCGAAAAGCCCCAAATTACCAACATCGGCACAAATAAGGCTAGCGGATTGCTGCCAATCAATGGCACAGATTTTGCGCCGTTTAGGTGCTGGGCATTGTGGCTTAGGTAGGTCGCCAAGTAGACCACTAACACCAGTTTCAATAATTCTGAAGGTTGGAAGTAGACCCCACAACAGCCTAGCCACAGCTCCGCGCCAAATCCGGAGGGATTGACGCCAATAAATAGCGGGAGCGCCGTTAGTAAAATTCCGGTGATCATCCACAGGTAGCGGTAGCGTTGGAAGGTGCGTAACACTTTTGGGGTTGAGACCACAATCAACAGGGCGGTGGTGGCAATGGCTAACCACAGGCTTTGGCGCATCCCAAATGTGCCTGCCAAGCGCCAAATGAGTGCCAAACTCCAGCCGTTGAGCAGAAACACAATCGGCACCATTAGCTTGTCGCGGTCGGGCAAAACAACGTCTAACACCACGTGGGTGATCAGGGCGCAGGCTGCCCAAATGCCAAATGACGCCCAATACGAAGGTTGTAACGTGAAGACGTCCCAATCTGCGGCGCGGACGGCAGGCGCGAGTTGAAGTGCGTAAAACGCAGTGGCTGTAAACAATGCGCTCAGCATGAGCAAGCGCCGTTCTGTCAGCCGGTCTGAGGCTAAAAATGGCATGCGTGCATCTTACCAAGATTTAGGATTTGGAGCGAATGTTATGGCATTGGCGTGCGGTACGGGCAGGGGGCGCAGGTTGAATTCGGGGGTGCATAATTTAGGCTACATTGGGCTACATTAGCCGAGCTTGAACTGATGTTGCTGCCGATTTTTTAGATCGATAACTCGAGTTACGCATGACTATGCTAAAAACAGTGACTGTAGAAACCAACTGGATAAATACAAAGCAGACGATTAAGTGAGTGGCACTTACAACGCTAGCTCGGCAATCAAGGCGCAAAATAGATAAGTACGTATTGCGACAACTGCTGCTGTAAGTGCCGTTCACTTCTGATAGTAACAATGCATAAATGGATGGCACTTATAAGTTTTGAATTACATGATCTTAGGGACTTGTTTGGGGCCGAGATTATTCCGATGTCTTTCAGAAGTGCCACCCATTGCCTTTCTCGCTTAAGCGCGTAACTCGAGTTGATAAAACAAAAAATGCCGCATTCAACATGTGAATGCGGCATTTTAGATCATGACAGCGTTTGCTAAGTTTAGTTGCTGGGTGCGATTGAGATATCGATGCTGCGCATGTTTCCGATTTGGATGGTATTACTTAGGTCTATGATTTCTGTAATGCCAAGCGTGTGATAAATCGTGAGGTCGTCTAATTTTATTTCTGATGGAATTTCACCACCGACCCAGTCTGCGGCTATTGCTTGGAGGATGGCCGCTTGCAGCATGATTCGTTCCCGATCTGTATTGGCACGGCTCATATAGCTGGCGAGATTTGTGTGATCAATTTGCAATTGACCGATCTGTAAGGGCGCAAAGGACTTTACAATCTGGGCCATATTATTGTCGTCTATCACAATGTAACCAGAGAGCGAGTCGTTTAGGTGCGCGGCAACAGTTGCTTCAATGTCTGCGGGGTTATCTAGCAGTATTGTTTGCGTTGTTGGCGTGGCTTCTAAGCCAATTAGCGTGACCCGGTCTGGCCCTGTATATAGCTTTGCTAGCCAGGTGCTGTGCAGCTTGGGGGCATCGGCATTGCCGTCATCTAACCAATAGATGGCGTATTCGCCAATTACGATTTGTTCAGCTGTAATTGGGATGATTGCCGCTGGATCGCTGGTGCTGGCAGTGGTGTTGTCTACAAATGCATTAAGGGCTGCATTTTCCAATGGGAGGTCTTGGGCTTGCTCAGAATTCATTACAAACCACCCGCCGATAATTGCGCCAGCAGGGATTGCTAAGGCGGTAAATATGGCGACGGCGATGTTGAACGGAGTAAATAGTCTACTCTTCGAAGAACGAAGCGCTCTAAATGTTGTCATGATAAAACTCTATATTCGGTAATCAACTACTTTGACGTGGTTTTTTTGATTACCTTTCCTTTTTCGTCCGCTAATACGCGAACAACTCTATGCATTCGTTTTCCGTTTGGTAATTCAATGTTGCCTTGATACGTCAACAGAAAACGTTCGATGCCGATTGCTTTGCCAGATTTAGGTGCGCCTTGGGATTTGACCTTTGGCGCGGTGCCTTTAAGTTCTGGAAACTCTTGATACACCTGACGTGAAATTCGGGTGATTTTTGGTGTTGCTAAAGATGCCATAACGTGGGTTATTGCGTTTGACTGTATTGGCGTTTGCGCAAGAATGCGGGCAAGTCTAAGTTGCGGCCACCGAGCGTATTTGAATTTGTTGTGGCATTCACCCAACCATATTCTGGTCTACGCACTGCAATCGGTGTCGGTTGCGAGCCTTCATATATACTATCGTTTTCTATATTTTCAGCCATTTCTTCCCGTTCTGACATTGAGGGTTTATTTAGATTACTTAATGTAGATTGAGATTTTGCTTCAACTGGTTGTGAAACCGCAGACATCGTCTCTTGTAGCGACGTGCCGCCTAACCCGGTTGCAACGAGAATGAGTTGAACCTTGTCTTTTAGTTTTGGTTCGACCGTGGCCCCAATTGTGACGAGCGCATCTTTTGAAAGTTGTTTTTGAACAATATCGACGGCTTGGGCAATTTCTAGCAGCCCCATTTCATCGCCACCGGTAAAGTGCATCAGCACGCCTGCGGCTTGGTCAATAGAGCCAATGTCTAGCAGCGGGTTGCTGAGTGCGCGTTGTACGGCATCGACTGCTTTGTTTTCGCCACGGCCAACGCCGATTGTTAGGACTGCGCCGCCAGAGAGTTCCATGAGGGACTTTACGTTGGCAAAATCCACATTGATAAGCCCGGTGCGGGTCACAATTTCGGCAATACTTTGCACGCCTTGGCGCAAAACTTCGTCTGAATAACGGAATGCCACTTCCATAGTGGTGTTTCGAGGCACGCACTCCAGCAGTTTGTCGTTTGGCACTGTGATCAGCGTGTTACAACGTTCGCGTAATTTTGCGATTCCGGCTTGCGCGTTGCGGCTGCGGTTGGTGCCTTCAAAGCTAAATGGGGTGGTGACAATTGCGATTGTCAGTGCGCCGGTTGCTTTGGCAATTTCTGCTGCGACGGGGATAGAGCCGGTGCCGGTTCCGCCGCCCATGCCGCAGGCAATGAAGATCATGTCTGCGCCTTGTAGGGCGTGCTTGATTTGGTCAGCGCTTTCACGGGCGGCCTGTTCGCCAACGGTTGGATTACCGCCAGCGCCAAGACCACGGCAGTATTGTGGCCCCAGCAAAATTTTGTTTGGCACCACGCTCCGGCGCAACGCTTGGCGATCTGTGTTGGCTGCGATGTACTCAATATCTGGAATACCAAGTTGGAACATGCGGTCAACGGTATTCGATCCCCCGCCACCTAGGCCAAGCACTTTGATGACCGGCATCTTGGGTGTTTGAATATGACCAGTATGGGTTTGGTAGGAGTGAAAAGATTGCGTATCAAACATATTAAGTCCTTTATGTACGAGTACCGTTTCCGCTTGCGATTGTTCTAAATCGTGTTTTGTTACTGACTAAGCCATCTAATTGGCTTTTGATTTCGTCGCCGCTTGTGCCAGCGATCCGTTCTACAACGCAACCGCAGCGTTTCAATTCCAGTTCGATTTCCTTAGAAACCCCTTGCTCGTTGCCAACAATGCTGACGTATTGGGCAAGGCGCGCATCTGTGATTGAATAGCCCGTTGTCGGCTGGAATTCTGTGACATAGTCGTGAACTAAATCCCAGTGCCACTTTGCTGGCCCCCATTCAAAGGTGGGCAACATTAGGTAATGAAAAATTGGCTTACTGCGATCTGGTTCTGCTGTGTTTGCCAGATAGCTGCCAACCGACTTTTCTGTCAACGGGCGTTGCTTGCGCTGTTGTGCTAATTGTTTTAGCTGCGTTGCGGCTGGACTAACGCTGTTATCAGCGCGATACCAAGCCTCTGCATGCTCTTTTGAATTAGGGTTTGCAGACAACAACCAAAAGTTGACGTTTTTGAGATAGCTTGGCAACGCCGCGCTTTCATCTGTCAAACTCTTGATAATGTCTATATTGCAATTTGCATGCCAGCCAGTTGATTTCGTCCCAGCGCTTTGGCCATCGGTTCGTTTTTCAACTGCGCCACCGGCAATCATGACGGTTGGAACAGCATGATTGAGATTGGCGTTGGCAATGTCTTGATACCATTCAAACGTCCGGAACCCAATGTGGTCTTCTGATCCGACCGGCGTGCGATAAGGGCGTGTGTTTGGCCACTTTTTAGCACCACCAGCACCCCAATTCGCAGCGCGATCAAAGGCATGGCCATAAACGGCCAAGATGAGCGCATTGGTTAGGTCATACTTCTTGCGTTTGTTGAGCTGTTGGAGGGCTGTATCTAAAAACGCTGTGTCCCAATACACGCCGCCTTGTTTTAGCGCCGGGAAAATTGGCCGCAGACCATGCCGTAACATGGTGTCTGCAATTGGGATCCACAGATCTAGAAAGCGGTCGACCAGTTCTTGGCGTTCAAAAAGGCCTTGTTGCCAACTGCTGCGATCATTTGGTTGATCGTAAACAACAACATGCTCTACGCCGCGTCTGGCGTAGGTGTGCATGAGGCTATCGATTGCCGCAAGGTCTGGCGCTTGGATTTTTGCTGGAATGTGCACAAGTGGGGTGATGCCCATTTCTTGCAATCCGCGCGTAAAGTGCTCTGGAATCGCACGTTCAAATGAGCCTCGCAACGTAATCCAGCTAATCCCTAAGGCACTGAATTCGTGTCGCCATGCTTCAAAATCCTTAACCCGATAATGTTCCTCATCGGGGAAGTAATAAAATCCATAACCGGTACGTGTTTGCTTACCTGACATATCACTCTCTTATGATGCAAGAAGAGTGCCATTTGGAATGGAATTTACGGCAAATTCAAATCCGGGTTATAACGATGCAATAATTATAGATCATATGTTCTAATAAAGTCTAACAAAAAAACAGCAACCTTTGCAAGCTGCTGTTTTTTGTGGGCGCTGGATTTAGTAACGCTATAAACCATAGGTCTTCTTACTAATGTGAAATGGTGATCTTCATAATCTTGTTTGTGTTGCCCACGGTAACTCTGGCGTATTCTTCTGAATTACTGCCGTTGTATTGAATGGGGCGCGAGAAACTGTAGACAGTGTGATTGGGTTGGTTTGGCAACCCTTTACTGCGGTTTGCGGTCACCCGGCCATTTTGAGCAATTTGCAAGTCGGGCTGAATAATTTTTACCTGCGCATTGTTCATGGCTGGTAAATAATGCGTCACCTGATTTTTGATGTAATTGACCGTGTCCGGACGATCTAATTGTTCAGGCAGAATGCATTTGCCATCCGAACACATTGGCAGCGCTTTGGGCAAACTCACCGGTTGGGTTAGTGCCTTGGCACGGCTTGAGGGTGTCTTGTAATAACTCAACAGCGGATCACCATACAGCACAAAGCTGATGAGTGATTTTTGATCTTCACCGTCAAGAAAGCCTTGATTGTCGTTCATCATGGCGGCGTAGGCCAGCTTGGCAGATCGCAGCGCTTCACCGGCAGCAACGCCCGTGGTGAGCCGTTGCCAAAATAGCTTGGCTAATAAATCGGCACTAATTAGCGGCGCTGAAATGGCACCATAGGCGATTTTGGTTGACCCCACAAATGTTGTCGTACCCGAGGCCAAGAACTGCAGCGACATTGAGTCGGCAGGCTTATTTTTGTGTAGGATGTGCGCACCGTAGCAGGCTTCAGACAGCACTGCCCGCGGAATTTTACGCATGTGATTGAGCAGGTCCGATGGCTGAATTGCTTTCGGGTACATTGGCCCTTCGCCCACCAGCCCTTTGCGTTGCCCATACCAAGCCGGGCTATCTTCTAAGCCATGCAGGTTGAAGTAAAGAAAATCGTTTTCTGTGAATTCTTCACGCGGCCAACCGTCGAGGTCTAGCGGGGGGCTAGAGATGAGGTCAAATGGCGAGCCAATTGGCCCGAACACGTCTAGCGATGCTTTCTTCCAAATATCGGCAGTAATCCCCGCCGCATACCAATCGCGGCCAGATTCTTCACCACCTAAAAGCTTAGCAATAATTTCTAGAATTTTGGCCCACCAGCCGCCAGCTTCTACATCGACTGGGGTGGCATAGGCCGCAATCGTATTGTCGATAAGGCTCAGTAGCGGCTGTGGATCATTAGAATGATCACATGGCAAACGACCTACGCTCCAGTCAAGCACAAAGTAGTTTTCGTCCAGCGTTCCATACGGGTTGTCGGACGGCACATCTTTATCAAGATCATCCGTTGGATTTGGCAGGCGATGGAATGGGATGATTTCATCATTGCCAACAATCAGCAGCGAGCCGACTTTTTCGTGCCCTTGGGCAAGCGCGCTGTTCAGGTCGTGCAGCAACGTCTTGATTTGCCAAGCGTTATCAGCGTCCACGGCGGGAATGCCAAATTTGCTGAGCGTGGTTGCATCGTCTGGCGCGACCAGCATGACCTTGCGTTCGGTGTGCAATGAACTGGTGTTGGCCAGCTTGACTAGTCCCTGTCGGATCTTTTCGGTATTTGCATCGCCATATTTTGCCGTAAGCTTTTTGAAACTCGTCAGAATAATGTGGATTGCTTTCAGTTCAAGCGGTTGTTCTTTTTTGCGCGTATTGGGCTGGCGACGGCGCAAATCTGCGCTAATGTCGATTGGTTTTTCATTTTCAACATCACGCGCGGCGGTTGTCCGTTGGAACTTTTGCTTTCCGGCTGGTGCCGGCGCGGGCGGCTTAACTGTGCCCGTAATTTGGTTTGCGCCAAGCAATAAGGCAATCGAATTAGGCACCGGACTAGGCAAGGTAAAGTCTGGATCGGTTGGCCAGATATCTTGGTAAGGATGGTCTGTGCCCCAATAGCGTTTGACCACTTGTTGGGTTGCATCTAAGGCCGTGCTTTGGTGCAGCATATTTACGCCGTCAGCGTCGCGCCCATCGTTAAATAGGCAGGAGGCTAAACAAAGCTGAATTGCGACAGTTTGCGGCCAAGTACCGGCCAAGCCCCGCGCAATTGGGAAGGCCATTTCATGCTCATCGGCCATCCAGTGTGACCGTAACAGCATCAGGCTGGGTAGCGGTGAAGGGCGGTTGGCAATAACGCCAAGTTGGGCTTCGTTGTGCGCCTGGGCATAAGCCCCTTGCTGTAGCAGTTCTAGTGCGTTGCGGGTGTGTGTCACCCACGGCAGATGGGCTTTAGGGCGGCCAGACAAAATTGAGATGCTGGCTTGTGCCATCATTTCGGCGTCTTGGTCGCCAAGGGCTTGCGCCACGCGATACATCAAGCTCTGGATTTGATAATCTTCAGGATCGATTAATACGAGCTTGCTAAGGATATTAAACGCCGCGCGCGGATTGCGATCGGCATAATAGGCTTTGGCAAGGTTGTACTGAACCGGTATATCACCGGGTTGAAGTTCAAGCCAGGCTTGACATAGTTCACGTGCGAAGCCGGGTTGCTTTGCTGTGAAGGCTGTATTTAGTAGGGTAAAGAGATCATTTCGGGTAATCACTCTTTATTGAAGTGCAAGAAGGGTGCCAACTTGCATGTAATCTGTGACTGCAAGCTGGCAAGGTTTAGCGAGATTGGGTGTGAAAGGGCGCGCTACTGAACAAGGTCAGCGCCGTTTTCGTACATGCCACGGGCTTTGATGGCGTCGAGCAGGTGGCGGATTTCCACGCGGTTTGGGGAAAGCTGCATTGCTTGGTTGAGCAGTGAGCGCGCACTATTGACGTCTTGGAATTGATGGAACAGTAATTCTCCCATGCGGTATGGATATTCCGATTCGCGCGTGTCGATTTCCATTGCTTTTTGCCAAGCGTCTAGCGCGCGTTCATACTCACGGCGCTGTTTCAACGTTTTGGCAAGTTCGTCAAAGATTTCTGCGCGGGCGCGATTGCTGTGTTGCAATTGCAAGGCACGATCAAAACATTCTAGGGCCTTATCTAAGTGGCCGGCATCACGATAAAGTTCTGCCTGTGCACGGGCGTAGGCAGAATGCCCCGGCTCTAGCTCACGGGCTTTTTCATAGGCGGCAATCGCTTGCTCAGCTTTTTGCAGCTTCGCTAACATTTGGCCGCGTAGTGCCCATGCTGACGCGCGTAGCCCATCAATTTCTAGCACTTCTGTGGCAAGTCCTAAGGCGTCTTGATACAGCTGCGCATCACGCAAGACCTTGGCGTGTGCCAACATAGCTGGGATTGGGTCATCAGCGACTTCGCGGGCCTTGATAAAGGCATCATCAGCCTCAACTGGCTTGCCATTTTGCGCGCGTGTAAAGCCAAGCAAGGTCCATGCTTCGGCATTTTTTGGATCTTTGCGCACCGCTTCTTTGGCGAGCGCTTCGCTCATGTCTGTGTTGCCTTGCTCCGCGTAGGCGCGTGAGATCCCCAACAGCGGCCCTGTGTCATTTGGCGCTTTCTTGGCGGCACTCGTGAATTCACGAATAGCGGCCTGATACTTTTCTGTTTTGAGATACAGCTCGCCGAGCATCGTTTGCCACGCTGCTGGCGCTTTCTTGTGCAGTCGGATCGCTTTTTCAAGGTTTTGCACTGCGTTTTGCGTATCGCTATCTGCAATTTGGCACTGGGCAAGCTTTGCCAGTAATTCCGCGACCTTGTCGCTTGAAAGATGATACTTGCGCCCCAATTGCACGGCGGCTTGGCTTGCGGTTAGGGCTGCCTCGTCTTTGTGATGCGCGGTATAAATCGTTGCGAGGCGGGCTTGCCATAACGCTTGTTGCGTATCGGCGGCAAGCGCGGCTTCAAAGAATTGTTCAGCCTCTAGCAGGCGCTCGCGGTCTTGGGCGCGACGACCCAAAATGTAATACATGCGGGCCGAGTGTTGTGTTTCATCCGGCTCAGCAGTTTTAGGACTAGTGTTGACATCAAATAGGGCCAGCTCAAGCAACATTTGTAAGTCATTGCCAAGGGCTCGGTGCCCCCAAAGAATTGCTAAATCGGCGTATTGCTTGGCAAGATTGAGCTGATTAGTGCGCAATGCAAGCAAGGCCGAGTCAATCAACACGTGCGAACTGCGTTCTAAGCGATGCATCGGCATCAGATTTTCAATTGGCGTTAGCTGATCCGCCAACAGCGTTTGTAGACGCACGCGCAGCATATTGACGTTGTTTGTCTCGGCTGTGGTGGTTTGCAGACGGTAGTTGCTAAACGATTGGGTTGCAATCTTGCGGACTTCGCGAGCGCGCATTGGTTTTTTGACCACTTCTAGGCTGTGTTGTTCAAACAGCTTTGAAACATGCATGAATTGCAAATAATCAAGCGCAATCACGGTCAGGGCTTCTACGACGTCTTTTGAGCCTTGCACGCTGCTATTCTTACTGAGTAATAGCGTCAATGCTTGATTGAAATATCCGGCATCGGAAAGCGTTTGTGCAATGTCCGTCAGTTGTTGAATTGGTAGATTCGTGCTGCTGTTGAGCAAGCCCTCTAGCAAGTGCTTTGCCGGTTGGGCTTCACCTAGTTTTACCAGTGCTTTACTTAGGCCGAGCGTGTTGACAGCGTTATTACTCTCTAACCGATGCGCTTGTTCATAGGCGTCTTTGGCAGCTTTGAACTTGTTGTTCCGGAACAGTGACTTGCCGAGTAGCGCGTATGTTGTGGCGGTGGCTTGGTTCTGGTCGATGTTGTGGTCAAGATAAATTTTGGCCGATGATGGTTTGCCTAAGTCCAGTGATGCTTGCGCAGCATAGTCATACAGCGCCGGATTATTGGCAACAGACTTGAGAATCGGTTCTAGAATTGAGATTGCTTCGGCAGGGCGCTCATTTTGGATGAGGGCATTGCTAAGCCCTTCAATAATGTCAAGATTACTCGGATCAATTTGCAATGCACTGCGCCAGGTTTCAATGGCGGCGGACGTTTGGCCCAGGCTATAAATGCAGTCGGCGGCTTGCTGTAAGCAGTTGGCTTGCAGATCACTTGCTTCGTTTTGGCGTTCCACAAAGAGTTGGTCAGCGGCCAGTTTGAACGTGTCATAAGCCAGCTCAAGCTGATTGGCGTTGCGATACGCTTCTGCCAGTTCAATCCGCAACTCAATTGGTGCCTCTGGATTGAGCGTGAGCGCTTCTGTTAGCATCGCAATGGCTGCGTCGAACTGATCCATTGCCTGTAAGAAGTTGCTAAGCGTGAGCAGCGTTTCTTGGTCACCGGGATTTAGCTCAAGTGCCTTTTGGAAGCAGCCAAGCGCTAAGTGCCCGCGGTTGGTGTTGTAATACAACTTGCCCATTTCCAACTGAATGGTTGGGCTAAGGGGATGCAGTTGTGCCATTTCTTGCAGGGCGTCAATGGCGTTGTCAGCGCGGCCAGCGCTTTGGGCAGCATCCAGATACTTTCTAAGAATGCCCATGTTTTCCTTTACATGCAGCCGGACTCGGTCATAGGCGGCCATTGCATCTGGCCAAAGGCTCAGCTCGGAATAGGCATCCCCCAAGACCTCATCAGCCCGCCATGTTTCGGTAAATTGCGACTGGGCTTCATCAATCAGCGTGCGCGCGACGTGGGCTTTGTCGGCGCGGATCATACATTGAGCTTGGCGCAGCACCCATTCATCAGCATCATTGAAGAGCGCGTGTGCTTGGCGGTAAATCCCAAAAGCGGCGTCATAGTCTGCTGTTGCTTCGTAGGCGCTTCCCAACATGCTTAGCTGATGCGGCGTTGGGTCTTGTTGTTCAACGAGCTTTGGTAGGAACTCAGCGACGATTGCTGGCTGCTTGAGTTGGTGCGCTAAATCGATGAGCTTTGTTAGTAACGGTTGATTATCGATGCCCAATACGGCGGCCTGATGATAGGCCTGTAAGGCTGGCTCTGGGCGGCCTAGCTCTTCGCGCAAGATGCCTAACATACGCCAAATTTGCGGGTTTGCCGCATCAAGATCCGCAGCGCGTTCAAACTCAAATGCGGCTTCGGCTGTGTGGCCTTGTTGATATAAAAGATCCGCCAGCTTGTAAACATAATTGCCGCTATCCGGCACGAGATTGATTGCATCACGGTAGGCAGAGATCGCTTCTGTAATGCTGTTTTCTTTGGCGTGTAAGTCGCCTAAATCTACGCATAGGTAAGCGCCTTGCAATCGGTCTGCTTGGCCAACGGATTGACGCCCACGTTCTAGTAATTTGATCGCTTGGGACGTATTGCCTTGTAAAGCATGGTAATTTGCGACAGCGCGCCAAGGCTGTGCGTTTTCTGGCGCGAGTTCAGTTGCTTCCTGATACTTTTGATGTGCGGCTTCAAACTCGCCTTGTGCTTGTAAGGCGCGTCCAAGTAGGGTATTTGCTTCACCAAGTGCGTCTAGCGCAATGGTTGGCGCGGTTTGCAGCATTGCAATCGTGTCTTCAATGGTGACTTGCGCGAGCTGCGGCTTTTTCGCATCTAGAGCGCAGTGAACATACCCAAAGGCAATGTCTAAATTTTCGGCATCTAAGTTTTTTGCGCGCTCCCATGCTTGCAGTGCGGCCGTGTAGTTTTGTTGGCTGTGCTGACCGGCAGTTTGAAGCGTCTTGGCAAGCGTAATGTGTGATTGCGCTTGCTTTGGATCAATCACAACGCCTTCGGTGGCGCTGGCAATTGCGGCTTCATTTGCGCCAAGTTGTAAATGCAACTGGCTTTCTAATTGATAGTATTGCTGATTAGTCGGGTCTTGGGCTAAGCATTGTTCTAAGAACTGTAACGCCCCCGCGTAATCATTGGCGTCGCTTAGCAGGGTCGCCATTTCAAATTTGTCATGCACGCTACACGTGTCTAGGTTGCCATTGTTTGCGGTTTCTCTGATAAGTTCAGCAGCATGTAGGCGGTTGCCCGAGGCTAAGTTGGCGCGTGCCAACGTAACTAATACGTCGGGCTTGCTGGTGTCACAGTCGCGCAGCATATTGATGGCTAGGTTCGGCTCATCTGTGGCGAGGTGGCACTGGGCCAGCCCAATCGTGGCGCGTTCGTTCTTTTCCCATTCCAATGATTGGGCAAATGCTTGCTCGGCGGCTTGGGCTTCATTGCTGCGCAGCAGGGCGTAGCCTAAGTTTGCGGTGATGAGCGCCGTAATTTTTTGCGCGTCTTCAATCGCATTGACCAGATTATCAACAGCATCCGCGCCTTGATCACTGTTTTTGTCGAGGGCGTGGGTTAGCGATGTTAGCAATTGCTCTGTAACGCTGACGCTTTTTGTGCTGCTGTGGCTTGCATAGGCCGTCACTGGGTCGGCGATGTATTGGCTTAGTAAGCGCTGAGCGCGGCCTGGGATCACTTCTTGTAACGATTGTTGCAAGCGTGCTAAGGCTTCAGCATCTTCATTCATCAGCATGGCGTGTGCCATCAATGCCAAGGCCGCGGCGTCATCTAAAGAGGTGAGTTCCCAAACAAATTTGGAATTGTCTGGCAAGAAGCTGTAGAGAATTGACGCGGTTGTTTTCCAAGCCAGCGGGTGGGCATGATGGTAAGACAGCGCCTTTGACCACATTTGATTGCTGGTCCATTTGCCACGCAGTTTTTTGAGTTGCAACGCAGCGAAAAATGCTGTCAACAACGTGCGTCCGGCCGGACTAAGTTTATGAAAATAAGGGCTAATTTGCTCAGAGGTCAGCACGCGGCCTTTGATGAGTGCTGTCAACGACTCGCTTTGTAAGGCGCGCCCATGCTTGCCCTCAAACCATTTCTTACTACCACGCTTAACGCTTAATAACGCAACCGCCCAGCGTTGCGTCAATTCGCCAGATGTCCATTCAGCAAGCGTATTGGCGTCTTTAAAGACAGCTTCATACGTGTCTGGCGTTGCCAATAACGCTTGCCAAATTGTTGCATCTGAGCGGATGCGGTGATGAACTGGCTGCCAGAGTGCTTCTGGTAAAGCGTCCATCGATTTGCGGGTAAAGTCGTAACTAGAGCGCATAAGAAATAGGGCGGGTTGGGCGATCTGGGTAGAGTACGCTGGGCAAAGTTGCGTCGGTCAATACGGATTGAATGCTATGCGTAAATCGTAATAAAGTACGCTGATGCAATAAACGAGATGCCGATCAGAATAAGAAAAGCACCCACACCAGCTGAGGTGCGAACAAGCTCGTTGATTGAATCGCTGAGTTGCGCAGTTGATTGCGTCAAGCGTGCTAAATCTTCTGTGATGCGTTTACTGCTGCTAATACGGGCTGATTGCGTTGCAATTGTGCGGGCAGATTTGAGAATGTCGCGGGCAAGTAGTTTGAACATGCCTGCCAGCATAAAGATCACGCCAAATAATACGAGGATTAGGGCGATGGTTAGTTGAATTTCACGCGGTTCGAAGGTCACCATTTACTCCAGAGTTAACATTTACCAAGGGTTAGTACAATGTCTGCGTATTCAACTGTTGGAGTGCCATCTAGAGGATTTCTTGATAGATGGCACTCCGGAAATTCGTTTGGCTCAGTTGAGAGACGCCGACGAATTAGTATGTTGCAAGAAGGGTGCCTGCGCGGTGGTTTGCGACAATTTACGGGCGTAATCTGGCAAATGGCCTACCTGAATGTGCGTTGAGTCGCCTTCGCAGAATAACACTGCACGTTCAATGGCATTGCGCAGTTGGCGCACGTTGCCCGGCCAGTGATAGTCTTTGAGCGCTTGCAGTGCGGCGTCGCTAAAGCCGTCAATGCGTTTGCCAGCTTTTTGTTGAAAGGTGTTTAGGAATACGCCAGCAAAGACGGGAATATCTTCTTTTCTGTCGCGCAACGCTGGGATGTTGATTGGGATCACGTTCAAGCGGTAGTAGAGATCTGGCAGGAATTCACCCGTTGCAATTTTTTGTTCAAGATCAAGATTTGAAGCAGCAATAACGCGCACATCAATGTCTTCTTCTTTGTTGCTGCGCATGCGGGTAATTTTGCGTTCTTCCAGCACCCGTAAGATCATTTGCTGAATAGCCAGCGGCATGCGGGCAATTTCATCTAGGAAGATCGTGCCGCCATGCGCAAACTGGAATTTCCCAGTATGTTTCGTATCCGCGCCTGTGAACGCGCCTTTCTCATGTCCAAAAAGTTCGCTATGGGCAGTTTCTGGTGGAATTCCGGCGCAATTGACCGCGACAAACTGTTTGTCTTTGCGGCGGCTCAGGCTGTGAATAAGTTGGGCGATTACCTCTTTGCCGGTACCAGTCTCGCCTGTTAGCAAGACATCAGTGTCTTGCGGGGCAACAACGCCTACGTAGCGTTCAACTTGTTGCATGGCTGGCGCATTACTTTGCACGTAGCCGTTGAGTTGCATGCGTTGTGCTTCGCGATATCCGTTTAGTTCACGGGTGATATCAACGGTGTCTTTACAACGGTCAAGCGCGGCAAACATGCGTTTGGTGTCGATTGGCTTCGCCATGAAGTCGCTCGCCCCCATGTGCATCGCGTGGACAGCGGTTTCAATATCGCCATGGCCGGTGATAACCACCACCTGCGTTGAGGGCATTTCTTTGGTGATGCGTTCTAGCAGTTGTAATCCGCTGCCATCGGGTAGGTTGATATCTAGGAGTACGATGTCGATAAACTCGGTCTCGATTACCTTGTTGGCAACGCTTAGGTTTTCTGCTTCAAAGACGGTATACCCTTGCTTCGCAACGTGTTTACGTAACATCGTACGGGCATTGTCTTGGTCTTCAACGATTAGGACGTTATACATAGGCTGGGCTGCTCCTGAACTTCTTCGCGAGGACGTTCTGCTCTCGCACGTGTCGGGTAAACACGTTGTTGACTGGCAACATAAATTGGGCTGTTGCGCATCGTATGCTTAGTGTGCCAAATGATTTTGGCTTGGACTTTCCCCAATAATGACGGGGTATTGTGTTGTGTTTGAGACCGCTGTGTCGGCGTCTGCTGGCGCTTCTGCGTCAGCAATAATGGCCTCAACGAGCGTATCTTCGGCGTTGATTGCTACGGGGAACTGAATGCTAAATACAGTGCCAATGCCCGCGACGCTAGAGACGCCAATCTCTCCGCCATGACTTTCAACAATGCGCCGCACCATTGAAAGCCCTAGCCCAGCACCACTGCCAGATTTATTGTCTGACACGTAGCGCTGGAATATTTTGCGCTGCTGTTCGCTTGTAATGCCGGGGCCGGTATCGCCCACATCAATCCGCACGAGTTCAACTTCTGACAGGCGCTTCTCAGTTGAAGTGGTCAACGCCAGCCGCAAGCGCTGTTCGGCCTTCTTATTTGGGTTGTTCTCCATTGCTTTCACAGCGTTATGGATTAGGTTAGACACCGCATGCTCTAACTGATGCGGATCAACTTTGACCAGTGGCACGTCCTCTAGGATGTGCGTTTCAATTTCAATCCGCTTGTGTGCTAAGCGCTGCCCCCAAATATCCGCTTGCTTTTGCATTAGCTTGCGCAGGTCGGTTTGGGTTGGCTGCATGTCTGATTTGTACTTCACCACGCGCAGCGTGTCATTGACATAAGACTCAAGCCGTTTGATTTCTTCTTGGGCTTGGGCAACGGTTTCTAGCGCGTCATCATCTGTTGGGTCAATATCATCTGCTAGCAGCTGAATTGCCATTTGAATGGCGTTGAGCGGCTGGCGCACTTCATGCGCAAACTCAGAAATTGTGTCGCCAAGTTGGGCGCGTTTGCTAAGGTGGAGCTGATAGTCTTCAAAGGCTTTGCGTTCTGATTGGTCATAAAGAAAAATCAGCGCACCAGAGTACACATCATCAGAATCAGTAAGCGGCACGGCAACTAAGCGCGCCGGAATTTGCTGCCCATCGCGGCGGGTAAACCGGATATCTTGCTCTGAATCGACCACGATCCCAGCTTGGACTTGATCTAACGTTCCGGCGAGAACGTAATCTTGGCTTACCAATACGTCGCTCACGTTGGCATTGAAGACGTTGTGGCTGGCATAACCCAGCATTTTTTCCACCGCACCGTTGAGTGAAACAACGCTGTTGGTGTGGTCAATTTCGATTACACCGGCAATCATGCCCTGCATCAATTTTTTGACATAGGCAATATTTTGCGTGTTGATTTCTGACCCCAATTGGCCGCGCTTGACCTGCGTGTAGATATCGTCAAATGCGCTGATGTAACGCACCAATGTTTGGAGCCGAATTTCGGCTTGACTGGGGATCTTGCTGGCGTTGCGATAGCCAACAATTAAGAGGCCAGTGTATTGCCCGTTTTTACGGGTGGGGTGCCCATACATGGCAACTAAATCGCCGTTGATGGCGCATTTTTCTAAGTAAGACTTGGCTTGTTTACCGGTGTGCCACAACTGGGTGTTTTCAATATATTGGATTTCATCCAGTTCAACCCATTTGGGGAAAGAGTTGGGCAGGTCAAAGAACTCTTCACACGTGGCGCCATGCCGATCACCGCCGGTAAGGTACCAACCAGCAACATCGGCATTGAGAAATTGCTTGCACAGGCTCAGGGCTTGGCTGCGGCTGCTTTCACTAGGGTTTGCAATCAGGTTAGAGATTTCCTCTAAGATGCTAATGGCTTGGACTTCAATCTGCGCCTTTTTAGGCTCTGCAACTTGCTCGACAACCTTTGCCGTGACAAAGATATTTTTACTGTTGCCATCAGCCTTGGTCACTTTCAAATCGACAGTGATTTGCGTTCGGTTGAACGTGGTGACCGCTGCTTTTTTGAATTTTTTGACAATGCCAGTTTCAATCACGCCCAACTTTTCACCGGGTTCATTCGGGCTGAGCCAGATAATGTCTTTCAACATCAGGCGGCGCAAATCGTTTGAACTGCGGCCACAAAGCTCTACGGCCTTATGGTTGGCGAACAGAATAGCTGTCGTGTGCGGTTGAATGACAAACACTGCGTCATCGACAGTTTCTAGAAAGCGCATAAAGCCGGGATCTTTGCGCAAGTAGGCAAGGCCAGCTAAATGGCTAGTTGGGGCATTTGGATCAGTTTTTGGCTGCATATTGGCGTTCTCGATATGCTTTTGCCCGCAAACTGGCAGGCAAAATACCGAGCATAGTGCGATATTTGGCGACGGTGCGTCGCGCGACTGAGTAGTTGTAGCGGTCTAGTAATAAACCTGAAATTTGTTGATCTGTGAGCGGTTTGCCTTCTTCAAGCACAATCGATTTTACGGCTTCACGCACGGCAAGCGAGCGGTCAAAGAAAACTGCCATATCGACGATTTGGCCGCTGGGTAGGCGGGCAGTCTTGTTGGCAATGGCACGCGATACGGTTGATTCGTGCACCCCAATTTGCTTGGCAATAGAGGCGCGCGTTAGCGAAATGGCCGCCGCATTGCCGTTGACAATATAGTCCCGCTGTTTGCGCACAACAATGCTCATAATTTGGCGCATTGCGTTGTTGCGTTGCTTGATGCACTTTGCAAATAGTGCGGCTTGCTCCACCATGCCACGCCAACGTTCTTTTTCCGTTTCGTTTGGCAGTTGCTTGAGCATTTTTTGGAAATTGGGATCAACACGTAACCAGCCACTATGGGAATAAATTTCAACCATTAGCGGGCCGTCTTCTTCATGTTCATTGAGCTGAATGTTGACATCGGCCTTCGTAAATGTGCGATTGGTGTTCTCGCTGCCGGTCCATGCTTCAGCAGGATAGGGCGTTAAGTTACGATGGATAAAATCTGCCGCACGTTGAACAGACGGCACGGTTGTTTTTAGTTTTGAGGCAATTGCGCGATAGTCGCCGCGGCTTAGGTGGCTTAGGTGCTCATGCAAAATGATGGCCGTATAGGGTGGCACTTGTCGTTCATTTTCAATGAGTTCTAGCTGAAGTTCTAAACATTCGTTGACAGAGCCACAGGCGACCCCAACCGGATCACAGCGTTGGATTTTTTGCAGCACGCTATGAATAACCGGCAATCGCACCCGCATGGTGTGTACCAAATGGGCCGGTGTGCCTTGCCAAAAGCCGTGCTCGTCCAGATCACACAAAATGTGTACCGCAACTTTGCGTTCAGCATCGTTTAGCGCTGGGCCAACTTGTTTGAGAATATGTTCTTCTAAGCTAACTTGTTGCTGAACTGACTCATACAACGCATCTTGTGGGTCCACGTCGCTGTTGTAGCTGGTGGATTGCGTTGTTGGCGATAGATAGACAATCGGTCCATCTTCGGCAGATTGCAGCTTTTTGCGTAAGCAAGACCGACAAGGGAATGCAGCCACTGGCTTGTCGCATTCAGGACAGCGCAGTTGTTCTACACGTTGCAATGCTGGGTTCTTCTCCAGCACTTTAGAGATTTCAGTTTCCAGCTCGCCCAAGGTCATGTGAAGCAATTGCATTGTCCACGTGAGATTTGCTGCTGGTGTTTGTCTGCCCGAGGCTCGGCCAGCTGCGCTGCCGCTCGAGGTTAGTCTTTGGTTAGCCATAAGGTTATAGAAGAGTTTACAGGGTTTATTACACATAGTGCAAGCACTGTGCCACTTTTCTTGTTGCAGGTTCTGTGCCAGAGTTGGTGTAATCCCAAAATTGATTGTTGCTTTAGTAAAGTGCAAGTTGCGTGCCAGCGCGTTTTGCGGCATAAACTATGGGGAGCTAAGGAGTTAGGTCTGCACTTTTCAAGTGAAAAAGATCGTAAAAAATCTGCACTTCAATCTGTACTAGGCAATGATAGAATCAGCGCATGACAAATAAGAAACTAACCGTTATTGGTGGGGGGCTGGCCGGCACAGAAGCTGCTTGGCAAGCTGCTCAGCAAGGGATTGATGTTGATCTCTATGAAATGCGCCCCGTGCAATCTACGCGGGCTCACGTCACCGATCAACTCGCTGAACTCGTCTGCTCTAATTCACTTGGCTCTAACTTGCCAGACCGCGCGTCTGGCGTGTTGAAGACTGAAATGCGCACTTTAGGGTCGCTCATTTTAGATTGTGCAGAAAAAACGGCGGTGCCAGCTGGCGGCGCGCTAGCCGTAGACCGCGAAGGATTTGCTGAGGTCGTTACGGAGCGCATCGAGTCGCATCCGCGTATTCATTTACACCGCACTGAAGTGACTGAAATCCCAGACGGGCCAACGGTGATTGCGTCAGGGCCACTGACTTCAAAAGCGTTGACAGATGATATTCAAGCCAAGATTACTGGCGAAAATCTCTTTTTCTATGATGCCATTAGCCCGATTGTCTATCACGACAGCATCAATATGGATATTGCGTTTCGGGCGTCACGCTATCAGCGCGGGGAAGAGGTTGCTGGGGATTACATCAATTGCCCGCTCAATAAAGAAGAGTACTACGCCTTTGTAGAGGCATTACTTGCTGCCGAACGGATTGATCTGCGTGAGTTTGAAGAAGACATCGAGTCTGGTATTCACAGCAACATTCATAATTACTTTGAAAGCTGTTTGCCAATCGAAATTATTGCCAGTCGCGGCGTGGATTCGCTGGCATATGGGCCAATGCGTCCCGTCGGCCTGACCGACCCGCGCACTGATCGTCGGCCTTATGCGGTTGTGCAACTCCGGCAAGATAACCTTGCTGGCTCGTTATATAACCTCGTTGGATTTCAAACCAATCTGCGCTGGCCAGAACAAAAACGCGTTTTTCAATTTATTCCAGGCTTGGAAACAGCAGAATATGCCCGTTATGGCATGATGCATCGCAATACATTCATCAATTCGCCAACGTTGCTCAACGCCACCATGCAAACCCGTGTGCGTGAAGACTTGTACTTTGCGGGTCAAATTACCGGCATCGAAGGGTATATTGGCAATGCGGCGTCTGGCCTAATTGCGGGGCTTAATGCGGGGCGTATGCTGAACGGACAAGATCAGGTGACGCTGCCACGGCACACGATGTTAGGTTGCTTATGCCATTACATCACGCACTCTGATGGCAAAACGTTCCAGCCGATGAAGGCGAACTTTGGCATTATCCCGCCACTTGAGGTATTGCCAGAGGGCAAGAAGAAAATTGGCAAGCGTGAACGCTATAAGCTTTACGCCAGCCGCTCAGCAGAGGCACTGGCAACGTATATGAAAGACGCCAATCTAGACCGGATTGTGCCAGATGAAGTGGTGCTGCCAGCTTAGTTTTGTAAAAAAAACGCTCTGATTTTTTCAGGGCGTTTTTGTTTCTTCAATAGAGATGGGTGCTTAGCTTGGAACACCCACTAACGTTTCTTCTGCTAAGAATTTCGCAACGGCGCGGGTGGCATCTTTCTGTGACGCACCAGCGGCTAAGGCCGCTTCATAAACGCGAATTTGCTTTTCTGCGCTGGTGCCGCCGGATAAGATATTGGTTAGGTTAGCAACTTCTTGTCGACAGCCAAGCTCATCAACAACATCATCCACAAGATCGATAAGTTCGTGAATCAAATCAGGGAAGGGCACTTCGGCTTCGCGGCCAAAATCAATCATTTGACCTTCAATTCCAAAACGCATGGCGCGCCATTTGTTTTCCACGATGTGGTGCCGCCGATAGCCACGCCAAGATAGATTTTGCTTCCGAATTTTGATCAGCTTTGCCGTTAGCGCTTGTACCAAGGCCGTGATCGAAATCGCATGTTCTACATTGGTGCAAATATCAGAGATACGCACTTCAAGCGTATCGAATTTGGGGTGCGGGCGTACGTCCCACCAAATTTTGGTGGCATCCTCAGGATTGAAAGCATCTTTGTTGCCAATTGAGCCAACTTTGCCGAGTAGCTTCACAAAGTTCTCGTACTCGGCATAGGATTTGAACGATTCTGGGATACCAGTGCGGGGCAGCATTTCAAAAATCACGGACCGATAAGACTTTAGCCCGGTTACGTGGCCTTGCCACATTGGTGAACTGCTAGATAGTGCCAATATGTGCGGTAAGAAATACCGCAGTTGGTTCATGACCTCGACCATCAAGTCTTTGTCTTCTGGTTTAGGGCCAAAGCCAACGTGGATATGCATGCCAAAAATCAGCAGTTGTCGCGCAACCTCTTGCATATGGCCAATAATTTCGGAATAACGCTCGCCTTCGGTGATGACTTGCGACTCCCAGGCAGCATATGGATGCGTGCTAGCGGCCACAATGCACAGGTCATTGGCGTGCGCAATTTGGCTAACAGAGCCGCGCAACCGCAACAATTCGCGCCGTACATCATGAATGTCGTTGCAAACGGGCGTGCCCACTTCCACTTGGCTTTGCATGAACTCCGGCTTAAGCTGGCCTTCTGGCAAAATGTCTTTGCCTTGTTCTATGAATTTTTCTATTGAAGGGTGTAGATCGTAAGTCTGCGGATTTACAATCTGATATTCTTCTTCAACACCGAGCGTTAAAGGCACACCATAAAACATAGGGTTTCTTCCAATTTTTGAAAGTTGCACATGCGTAACAACAATAAGAGTTTACGTTAGTTTTTTGCAAACACAACCCTATAACCGACTGTGGTTGACTAATATTTGCAAGATCATAAGGTCTTACAAGTTATTTTTATGCGTGTGGCTAAAAACTTGCACTTATTAAATACGGAATTTGTCCCATATTTGCACATAAATTCCGCATCACAATTTCGATCTATGCAATTTTTCCAGTAGAATAGATTTGTGTAAACGCCTATCCGTATCTGAGCGCGGTGCTTCCTCTAATTTGAACACCTTTTTGTTTTAGGTACGCTTTGCGAAATACATCGTTCAGTGCCGTTTGTGCACCTAACGATTTATTGTTTTGTTTCATAAGACTTATGCTAAATCCGGCTGCTAACCAGCTCTCACAATTGAAGAAACGGCTGACAAAACGCACCGTCAAGGAGCTTGCTGAAAGCTCTCATGTCCAAGCTGGATTAGAAGACATGATCAGTCGGTTTTATGACAGCTTGATCCAAGCTTGCGAGTCTGGCACGGTGAATTGGGTTGACCCGATTCTAGACACTTGGCTAAGTGCAATGCCGCGCGACAATACCACCGAGTCTACGCTTATCCCGCTCGTTTCGACAATCAAGCGTGTGCTTTGGCGCGTCTGCGAATTTGACGATGATGAGCAAGTGTTCAATACCATTCAAATTGTAGAGCCGATTTTTGAGCATAGCATTGCCTACATCAATCGCCTTGAAACGGGCAGTATTATTGATCAAGCCGACCGTAACCTGAGTGAATTCAAGGTTACGATGAAAGCTTTGGAAAAATCTAAAGCGTCTTTTGTGGCTGTTGCTGCGCACGAGCTCAAAACGCCGCTAACCCTTGTTCAAGGGTATTCCAACATGCTCACCAACGAACTGTTGCAAGTTGAAAATGAGCAAAAATACGAACCCTATCTGCGTGGGATCAACAACGGCACGTCTCGGCTAAAAGAAATTCTAGACGCCATGCTAGACGTGACGCTGATTGATAACGACTTGCTTGAACTTTCATATCAGCCGGTTTGGCTTGGCCAACTGGTTGACGGCTTGCTGAGTGAACTCGAAGAGCAACTCCAAACGCGTGAGCTTGATATTTCATACGAAGCGTTTTTAGATCCAAAAGAATTTTTCTATGCGGACCCAGAACGCTTGCAGCAAATTATCCGCAACGTCTTGCTGAACGCCATCAAATACACACCCGACGGTGGCAAAATTGTCATCGGTGGCCGTAAGCTGCCTGGCTTTGTTGAAATTACTGTCGAAGATAACGGCATCGGCATTGCGATGGATAAGCAACAAACGATCTTTAAGAAATTCAATCAAACCGGTGACGCCGCCCGACACTCAAGCGGTAAAGTCAAATTCAAAGGCGGTGGCCCCGGCCTTGGACTGGTGATTGCCAAAGGCCTGATCGAAGCCCACGAAGGCACAATCTGGTGCGAAAGTGATGGCTACGACGAAGACACATGTCCGGGCTCTATCTTCCACATTATGGTGCCTTACCGTGATACGCCACCAGACGAAATGAGTGCCCAAATTTTTGGCGACTCTGTAGTGCCAAACTAAACAACCGCAACCTGTGTGATGTAATGCACAGGCAATCTGCTCCTTTTACAAATTACCCGACCTATATGGCGAAACACCCCTTAAAAACTGATCCACCAAAAGAACGTGCCTTCCTTGTTGGTGTTGATATCCGCTCTGAACAAAGCTTATTAGAAGTAGAAGATTCGCTTGAAGAACTTGCCATGCTAGCCGATACGGCCGGAATGGAAGTTGTTGGGCAGGTGTTTCAACGCCTAGATAAACCCAATTCCAGCACGCTGATTGGGAAAGGCAAGCTTGAAGAAGTCAAAGCGCTGGCTGATGAAACCATGGCTGATGCCATTATCTTTGATAATGAACTATCGCCACGGCATCAGCGCGAGTTGGAAAAGCACATCGGCCAAAAGATAAAGCTGCTCGATAGAACGGCCCTCATTCTTGATATTTTTGCAATGCGCGCCAGCACCCGTGAAGGCGCTTTGCAGGTTGAACTCGCGCAATATGAATATCGCTTGCCACGCCTAACCCGCATGTGGACGCACCTTGTGCGCCAAAGTGGTGGCGGTGGGTCTTCTTCTGCTGGGAGTGTGGGTGTACGTGGTCCCGGTGAAACGCAATTGGAATCTGACCGGCGTGAAATCAACGCTCGGTTAGCGCATCTACGTAAAGATTTATCCAAGGTGCGGGCGCATCGTGATCGGCATCGCCAACGTCGGAAACGCTCAGAAACACCAGTGGTTGCCCTTGCTGGGTACACCAATGCCGGTAAATCGACCTTGCTCAATGCAATTTCTGACGCCGACATCTATATCGCAGATCAACTGTTTGCGACGCTTGACCCCACCACACGGCGGGTTGAATTCCCAGATGGACAAGGTGTGCTGGTAACAGACACGGTAGGGTTTATTCAAAAACTCCCAACTGCATTGGTCGCGGCCTTCCGCGCCACGCTTGAAGAAATTGTCGAAGCTGACTTGATCTTGCACGTTGCTGATTTAACGCATGACAACGCCGTGGAGCACATGGATGCCGTACAGCAGACCTTAGACGAGCTTGGCGTTGAATCGCCAAAGCTCATGGTCTTCAACAAAATCGACTTGCTCGAAGATCCAGACCTGTTGGCGGCCTATGAAGCTGAATTCCCAGAGGCAGTCTTTATTTCGGCCCATCAGAAATTAGGGCTTGATAACTTACTGGCAACTATTCAAAGCCGTTTGAACATGTCACTTGCCAATGTTGATGTGTTCTTGCCATACACTGAAGGTCACCTCATCTCGCTGATGCACGAGCGCGGCCAAATCGACGAAATTGAACATCTTGAAACCGGTGTGCACGTCATCGGGCGTATTCCGCATCGGCTCGTTTCACGCTTCCCTAAAACGGTGGTGCCAGATGACGAATCGTGAAGAAAAAATAATTGAACGTCTTAACAACTTCACCAGTTGGCTCGCCGCCCGCCGCGGCCTACCAATTTTGCTGGGGATTTTGTTCGTTATTTTGAACTTTATCGTACAGTTTATTCCCGGTCTTGGCTGGTTAGCCGAAGTCGATTTGCTGCTGCACCTCGGCATTGTCATGGGCCTGATTGG
>JAHDBW010000280.1 GCA_020630175.1 Anaerolineales bacterium | reverse complement strand
CCCACAATGGGTAATTCCAAACTGTGCAGGAGAGACAGCACATCGCGGAAACTTAGCCCGCCGGGCTCATGGTGTGAAACGCCTGGCGCTACAGATGGATCTAGCGAGTCGATGTCTAAAGAGAGATAGAGCGGCCCAGTGAGCTTGAGATCTGTGCCGTTGACCCAGTCTTTCATTTCGTGCGTTTCTACGCCAAAACGTTCAATTTGCGCATACTGGTGCGGGGTTAGGGCCCGAATGCCAACTTGCACAAGGCGTTTTGCTAAGCCAGCTTCCATAATCCGCGCAAACGGGCTGGCGTGCGAAAAGCGATTGCCATCTAATTCGTCATATAAATCGCCGTGAGCGTCGATGTGCAGAATTGTGAGGTCTGGATACTGCGCGGCGTGCGCTTGTACCAATGGGAACGTTACCGAGTGGTCGCCGCCGAGCGCCAGCAAGCGCTGGCCGTTGCCAATGTAAGGCGCAACCTTACCGGCAATTTGGCTGTAGCCCGCTGCCGTGTTTTCAATTTGGATGTTGCCCAGATCTTGCCAAGCATCCGCGCGGGTTTGAATGTCTAGCCCTAACTCGGTGGTGTAATTGCCAGACCCATTGTGTAACGTTTGCCGAATCCGGTCTGGCGCGTGCATAGGGCCACGCAAAAACGATGAATTGATATCAAGTGGAATACCGAGAATGTTGATCATGGGCGATGTATTTGGCGTACGCTAAGGGGTGTAGAGTAAAAAATTGTGATACTGCAATAGCACTTCGTCTGTGCGGTATGGGAAGTAATCTTCAACTAAGCGACGTTGTTCTGCCAGCCATTCGGCTTGCGTGTAGAGCAAGAATGGTCCCTCGCCAACTGGGTGCACATCGCGTCGATAATCGCCCCAGCGGGCTGATTCTGCAATAATTGCCGTTTCTAGCTGGTCTGCAAGGAAGTAGTACCGCTCGATGTTGCGCTCTGGCGTTAGCGCCCCACCGTTAGTGAGATGTAGTTCAACCCGCTCATCAAAGCGTTTTTGGAAGTCTTCATTTTCACGCAATACATGAAAAATTTGCGTTGGGCGATGGTCGCCATACGTCCACAGGCGATCATCATCCACTTGGCGCAGCGTTTGCTCGCCATCCCAAACAATCATTGTAAAGACATCGCTTTCATCCGCTGGCCGGATAGCGTACCAATTCATATGGTCCCAGTCGTGGTTGGCGGCAAAGTGATTGAGAATCATAAAATCGATGAAGTTATCAAGATCGATGTATTGCTCAATCCAAGAGAGTGGTGTTTCAGGCTTTAGCTCGGCATCTACAATTTCAAAGAATTGTTCCCAAGCTAAGCTGTGATCGTCACCCGCAAGTTCATCAACCATCAAGCCATCGACAGCGCGGCCAGAGTTGACGGAAATGTAATCTTCAGGCACGCCCCCTAAATAGCGGGAGGCAAATGATGCGTCTGGGCGCTCTACAATGCTGTACACCCCCCAGTAATAGCCGTTGATATACAGGTGCACAAACCGCCCGTGCACGTATAAGTGCCCCATTTCTTTGATGGAGTCGCGCATCCACTGGTCGCGTAGATATTGCGCGTGAATGCGTTCTGTAAAGTACTGGTCATTCTGCACCCAACTCATGTTGTAGCCCGCCCGCAGGACGAGATTGTCATAATCGATGGCGTCACTATCAGGAAAGATTGGGTAATTTAGCGTCGCGCTGCCGTATTCTTTGCGGAATTTGAGCCGGAAAGAACGCTTTGGCGATTTGTTCGGTTTCCGACTAGACGCGCCATGAATGCGCACACCAGCATCCACTTGGAACCCCGGTTCGTCTTCCCAACCAAACATCTCAATCGCGCCCACGCGCTCCCAGTCTAGGCCGCCACGTAACGGATGGTTATACAGCCCATCGCGCCCGAACATGTCATCTGGCGTCATGCTGAGTGCCATCGTTGGCAGTTCTTGTAGCGCTGTTTCAAACTGTGGGCCATACTCTACGTGGTCCACAATTTCTGGATCAGTGTCGTAGTCGGCAGGGAAGCCAAAGAAAGAATATCCCGCCCGATATTGAAAGGCCGTCCAACGGTTTGGGTAGCCTGCGGGCGTGCCCTGCTGATTGCGTACCTGATCAACAAAAATATAGGTGTGTGTGGCAGATTTGCTGGCAATCGGAATGCCTTCTAAGTGCGCAACTGCCCGCACAACGGTAGTGCTATCGATTTGTAGTGGCTCGGTATAGAGCCGACTAATGCCTGGCTCTGGCGTGGATCCATCTAACGTGTAGCGAATTTCTGCGTTTTCAACGTCAGCTGCCAGCGCTAACGCAAACGCGTCTGTGTATAGGCCGCGTTCGTGGCTAAACGTGATCTCGCTGGGCTGATCAAAGCTGATGCTTAGGTTGTTGTCTAGGTTTGGGGTTGGGCTAAAGAAATAGTCAGCGTCGACGTCAGTGGCTGTAATGCCATAAGAAACGTTACTAATTTGAATTGGGTACGCCGGTGCGTAGTCAAACGTTGCCGCCTCAGCAAAGGGTTTGTACAGCCCTAAATATTCGCCTTCTGAACTAAGCAAGAAATTGGTGTGTAGCGCGGCACCTGGGGTGGCGCGGTCTTTGCCAGACGCGTAAACAATTAGGTAATCCCCAGCGTTTAGAAGCGTTGCCGGAAACGTCCACTTATGGGGTCGCGTGTTATCGTCAGTAAGGTGCCAGCCGGTGAGATCAACAGGCTGATTAGTGGGGTTATAGAGCTCAATCCAATCGACAAATTGGCCATCATCATCGCGCAGAACATAATTGTCCTTTGCCATGAATTCGGTAATGAGGATATCTGTACCTGTAAGCGTGGCGTTTGGTGCCGCACAGGCAGTCACTGTCAGAACCAGCGCAAGCGTTAGCAACTGCCAACCGCGTCTGTGGAAATACATCATAGATAGCAAGGGCGCAAACGGCCCTACTTTCTAAACGTGTAGTGCTGTTCGGCGTCCGGTGAGATATTTTGAATAAGCTTGTGTCCGCTGCGGGAACGCGGCAATCACATCGCCTAACTGTTTACCAGTTGCAACCGCACTTTTGATCTCAACTAACATCACGTCGTCGCTTGGCGTCCGGCGGGTTAGGTTCGGTCTGGCGGAATATTCCTGATTATACGCGGTGATATCGTAATCTAACGTGAGTCTTAGATCACTATCCGCAGCGACATAATAATCCCGTTGATAGTGGTTAATGAGCACAGGTTGGACAACCGTCAGAAAGTCGGCCATTTGGCCCGTGGTTTTGGCTAGCAACTGTTTGCGCAATGCCAGCCAAGTGATTGTTGAGAGGTCTACATCCAGTGTTAGCGTTTGGGTTTCTTTCCACCCAATCAAACTGCTCTTTTCTTTGATTTCTAACGTGGCACTGTTGAATTGTGTGTGATCGCCATACCAGCGCAGGCGGAACTTGCGCCGCTCTGGCGCACCGGCCAGATGGTCGTTGTAGGTGTCATTATCTAGCGTGTCAAAATAGATATTATTGACTTGGCGCGTTGGAAATGCGGTGCGGAAGCAGCGCGCGTGTGAGCGCACAATGCCGCGCAATTGCGAATAGGCTAAGCGCGGAAAAGCGAGCTTGAGCTCGTACCGCGTATTTGGGTCAGTGGTCACAGCGCTAGCTTAGCCGCCGAGCAGATTGTTTTGTTCAACAACGCTAATTAGCGCGTCTGCCGGGAGTTTCTCACGCAGACTATCCATTAGGCTGGTGAGCTGCCCACGGTCTTTTAGGTTAAGGTAGTAAGTGGCTTGCAGTTGTTCTGTGGCGCTATCCATACGGCGCAGGCTGATGTCTTGCACAGCATCCGTTAGGAACTTGTCTACATCCGCAAATAGCGTTTGCGTTGCTGCCGCTCCGCTCACATCAATATTTAGGTACAAGCTTTTGCTGTTGTTTTTGCCCTTTAGCAGCACGTTGCGAATCAGCAAGTATGCCAAGATAACGCCCGCAGCGGCAATGGTTGCTGCGTGTTGATCAGCACCTAGGCCAAGCCCAACGGCAATCGCTAGGAATAAGAACACCAATTCTTCAGGGTCTTTGATTGCCGTCCGGAAACGTACAATCGAAAGCGCACCCACCAACCCTAACGAAAGCGCCAGTGATGTTTTCACAACAGAAATCACCAAGATCGTGACCAAGGTCAGAATTGGCAACACCGGGGCAAACTTGCGGCGGTTAGACATTGACTGCCCATAGCGAGTGTAATACCAACTTAACACAAGCGAGATAACAAGCCCCACTAATAAGTTGATTACAAGAAAGCGGGCGGCATAGGCCGCATCGATAATAGGGTAGATGAGATTCATAGTTTTTTATTGTGCGTTACATCACGCAGTAATTCAATTTGAAATATTACCAGCTTA
>JAHDBW010000279.1 GCA_020630175.1 Anaerolineales bacterium | reverse complement strand
CGCGCCCTTGAGTGCGCGTTTTTTATTTAAAAAGGTGACTGACTTGTGATGTTCCCGTAACCTCGGGGTAACTTTCATTCTCTAACATTGGTGGTATCACAACCAACTAGAAAAGAGAGACCTCACCATGTCACACAATCTTCGCCGTTTATGCCAATTGATCGCCGTTACTGCCGTTTTACTAGGCAGTTTCTTTATCAATATTGGCAACAGTTACGCTCAAACCACCTCACACGCCCCCATCATCACCACAGGTAATGGCTATCCACAATCTATTGCAGCTTCACCCGATGGCAACTACGTGATTGTTGGGTCCACCGCTGGACTGCACTTTTTTGACCCACAAACCTTGGCCCCGCTTGCGCATTGGAAACGAGTTGGCACTGCATCTAATGTGGCATATAGCCAAGACGGTCAGTACATCCGTATTAATGACAACGTGTATTTGGCAGATATCAATGTGCCCTATGCTGCGGTAGACATCTCAATGGACGAGATTGAATGGATCCAGAAGAATTGCGCCCCAGACGGAAGTTATTGTGCAACAACGCGCTCTTATCGTGGTAGTGTCTGGATTGAAGACATGAACACCACAATTACCGCTGCTATTTTCGCAGTAGAAAACTGGAAAAAGTACGTCTGGTTTGAAACTGCATGGTCAGCAGACGGGCAATCACTGTATATCCTAAATGGATCGGATTGGCGGCATAAACATATAGAAATACGCGAGACAACAAATTGGGAGCTCTTAACACTTGTGGATAATTATTTTTCCACAGAAACGTTAGCAGTGACCTGGTCACAAAATAGCCAATATTTGGCGTTGGATAATGAAGTTTGGGACATGGCAACGCAAGCACCACTTTATGGCGATCCGTGCGCAATTGATACCTCACTTTGTGCAGAGACATCAGAAAGCGCGACCGCCTTACCACCAGCCATCAGAAGCGAGGCTTACGACTTCTTTACTTGGGGTAGTGACCGCGCCACAAACACATCAAAGACACTTGCCGTTATCAGTGGCAATAGCTACCGTTGGAAGTGCCGCCATTTGAATGACGATTACATGCTCACCGCACAAGGTCAGCCAATGTGTAGTGAAAACAATGGATCCACGATTATCTGGGACTTACAAACGCAACAAAAGCTTGTACAACTGCCAATCCGATTAGAAAACGTGATCTTCCCTACCAATCACAATGACATCCTGATTGGGGCCGTTGGGAAACGCATAGAGGTTTGGAATTGGAAAACCAACAGCTTAGTACAAACCATGCAAGCCAGAACTGTGCTGCTAGATTGGCACAGACCAGACCGCGTTTTCATAATCCCCAATCAGCCAGATATCATTGCAATTATTAGCAAAGAACAGCGTGGTGTTCAATTCTGGAACTGGAAAACTGGCATACACATCCACACATTCGAAGCAACTAATGAAAACCAAGTAGACCCCAACATTTCTTTTTCTAAAGACGGCACGAAAATGATCATTCGCGGCTATGATCAACTATCAGTGTGGGACACCGTAAGCTATACCCAACTTTTTCAGTATGAAGCGCCGCCCAATTGCAGGTCATTTTCAATGCAAGCAATAGAATTTAGTCCAGATGGGCAAAAGCTGTTCATCCAATTCTTTGACCAGCAAGTCTTGGTTTGGCAGCTGTAACGTAGCGCGACTTCAAACACAAGCAGGGTGGGCTGACGCACGTGTCAAAACAGGCCACCCTGTCTTTGCTTAATGCGATCCCCTCACACATTCTTCGCCCACTTGTTCTATAATAGTTCGGTACAATTCATAATTGGCGTGCGCACGTTTTTTGCGTATGCATTACACCTTTCGCATTATCAAACTTCCCTATGCCAGATAAAATCGTTGTTGTCGGTGCCCGTGAGCACAACCTGAAAAACGTTAGCGTTGAAATCCCGCGTGACAAGCTAGTGGTGATTACCGGTCCGTCTGGATCTGGCAAGTCGTCTTTGGCGTTTAACACGATCTTTGCAGAAGGCCAGCGGCGCTATGTTGAGTCGCTTTCTGCCTATGCACGGCAGTTTTTGGGGCAAATGGATAAGCCCGATGTTGACCACATCGAAGGGTTGAGTCCGGCGGTTTCGATTGACCAAAAAGGGGTGAGCCGCAATCCGCGTTCAACGGTGGGCACGGTCACTGAGGTCTACGATTATTTGCGTTTGCTGTTTGCACGCGTTGGTACACCGCACTGCCCTGAATGTGGGCGCGTGATCAAAAGCCAAAGCGCGCAGGAAATTGTGCAGTCTGTCAAAGCGTTGCCAGAAAATAGCCGCATTATGCTGCTCGCGCCGTTTGTCCGTGACCGTAAAGGGACGCACCAAGCCGTGTTAGAAGATATTCGCAAGGCCGGTTATCAGCGCATGCGCATCGATGGCCGCGTGTATGACGTGACCGAAGACGTAACGATGGATCGCTATAAGATGCACACCATTGAAGCCGTGGTCGACCGCCTCGTCATTCGTAAGTACGACGAAGACTCTGAAGAAGGCGCTGACTTCCTATCACGTCTAACCGATTCAGTTGAAACAGCACTGAAGCTGGGTGAAGGCATCATCAATATTGGCATTATTGGCCGCGATGGTGAACCGGATCAAAACATTCTTTACTCTGAGCATTTGGCTTGCCCAGAAGGCCATGTTAGCCTGCCAAAACTAGAACCACGCAACTTCTCGTTCAACTCGCCACACGGTGCGTGTCCGGGGTGCCAAGGGCTGGGCAGCCGCTTAGAAATCAACGTTGACCTCATCATTCCAGACAAAGGCCTGCCGCTAGACAACGGCGCAATCGATGCAATGGAGTGGCGCAACAGCCACAAAGAAGGCGGCTATTACTGGCAAATGCTGGAAGCCGTTACCGACTATTACAACATCGACCGCAGCAAAGCGTTTGAAAAGCTAACCCCAGAAGAAGCCAACATCGTGCTCTATGGCACTGGTGGCGAAAAGATCCCAGTCAACTACACCACCCGTGATGGCCGCGAAGCCACGTGGCACACAAAGTACGAAGGCATCATTGGTAACTTTGAGCGCCGCTACCGCGAAACCAACTCAGACGGCGTGCGCACCAAGCTTGAAACGTACATGAGCGAGCAGCCCTGCGACACCTGTAATGGCCAGCGCTTACGCCCTGAAGCCCTAGCCGTGACCGTTGGCGGTGAACACATTGTTGACATGACCAGTTGGCCGGTGACCAAGGTGCAAGCGTGGTCTAAGAAGCTTGAGCAAGAAACAGAAAACAGCGCGCTGACCGACCGTGAACGCCAAATTGCCGAACAAGTGCTCAAAGAAATCAGCTCCCGGCTCGACTTTATGATCAACGTCGGGTTGGATTATTTGACCCTCAACCGCTCGGCAGCCAGTCTCAGCGGTGGGGAAGCGCAACGCATTCGGCTTGCCACGCAAATTGGCTCACAGCTAATGGGCGTGCTTTACGTGTTAGATGAGCCCTCAATCGGGCTGCACCAGCGTGATAATGACCGCCTGCTGCACACGCTCAAATCGATGCGTGATCTTGGCAACACGCTGATTGTGGTCGAACATGATGACGACACCATGCTCGCCGCCGACTGGATTATTGATCTTGGCCCCGGCGCTGGTGCATACGGTGGTGAACTTGTTGCTGAAGGGACACCAAAGCAAATTCTGGAACATCCGGACTCGCTAACTGGGCAATACTTGTCTGGGCGCAAAAAGATTCCAGTGCCAACCGAACGCCGCGCCGGCAATGGTAAGTTCATCAAAATTCGCGGCGCAGCTGAAAACAACCTCAAAGATGTGGATGTGCAAATCCCATTAGGCAAGCTGATTTGTATCACGGGCGTGTCTGGGTCGGGGAAGTCTTCGTTGATGAACGAGATTTTGTACAAAGGCGTGGCGCGG
The DNA here is from genome assembly GCA_020630175.1 of Anaerolineales bacterium. Taxonomy (GTDB): domain Bacteria; phylum Chloroflexota; class Anaerolineae; order Anaerolineales; family UBA6668; genus JAHDIM01. The sequence continues at coordinate 539 of JAHDBW010000279.1, read as the reverse complement.
CACTTACACGGGTCAAAGAACTTGCCGGGTAAGCACAAGTCGCTCACTGGCCTTGATGAAATCGATAAGATTATCAACATTGATCAAAGCCCGATTGGCCGCACGCCGCGCTCGAACCCGAGTACGTACGTGGGCTTGTTTGACCTGATCCGCAAGCTGTATTCTGACCTGCCAGAAAGCAAAATTCGCGGTTATAAAGCGGGGCGTTACTCTTTCAATGTGAAGGGCGGGCGTTGTGAATCTTGCGGTGGACAAGGGCAACTACAGATTGAAATGTCGTTCTTGCCAGATGTCTACGTGCCGTGTGATGTATGTAAAGGCCAACGCTACAACCGTGAAACGCTGCAAGTGAAGTTCAAAGGCTTGAGCATTGCCGACGTGCTAAACACCAGCATTGACGAAGCCGTCGAAATTTTTGAAGCCTTCCCGCCAATGAAACGCAAGCTGGAAACGCTGCAAGCAGTCGGGTTGGGCTACCTGAAAATTGGGCAACCCGCGACCACGCTAAGTGGTGGGGAAGCCCAACGCGTGAAGCTCAG
>JAHDBW010000278.1 GCA_020630175.1 Anaerolineales bacterium | reverse complement strand
CCCACGACTTATACTGACTTCCAAAACTGGACCTGGGCAGATTTTTCTCCCTACTATACGGCGCTCACAGCGCGTACCCTAACAGCAACCACCGTTGAAGCGTGGCTGTTAGATTGGGCCAAGCTTGAAGCGATTGTGTCTGAGCTAAAAGAGCGGCGGCGGGTTGCGCTGACGCTCAATACCGCTGACGTCGCCATTCGGGCACGCTTGGATGATTTCTTAGAAAACATTGAGCCACCCCACAAAACGGTGCGCCAAACGCTAAACACCATGCTGTTAACCAGCGGACTCGTGCCAACTGGAATGGAAGTCCCCATGCGCAATATTCGTGGGCAAGCAGACTTGTTCCGCGCTGAAAATTTACCCATCCTTACCGACATTGCCCGGCTTCAAAACGATTTTCGGCAAACCATCGGCGCGCAAACCATTGACTGGGACGGGGATGAAAAAACTAGCCAACAGTTAGATCCTTATTTGTACGACGCAGACCGCAGCGTGCGCGAACGGGCGTGGCGCGCGCAAGTTGGCCGCTACTTAGAAGATCGCGAAACGCTCAACACCTTGTGGGTTGAGATGCTAGAAAAGCGCCAGCAAGTCGCTAATAATGCCGGGTTTGATAACTATCGTGATTATGTCTGGCGTGAAAAAGGCCGCTGGGATTACACGCCAGAAGATGCGCTCACATTCTTTGAATCGATTGCCGAGGTGGTTGTGCCAGCGGCAACGCGTATTCATCAGCAGCAGGCGGCTAGGTTAGGCATTGAAAGTATCAAGCCGTGGGATAAGCTTGCGCCTGTGCCCAATGAGCAAATCCCAACCCCGTTTGCAGATGGTGTTGAACTCGCAACCAAGAGCGCCAACATGGTGACGCATGTTGACCCACAGCTTGGCGCTTGGCTGCACGACATGCGCACAGAAGGGTTGCTAGATCTTGATTCACGCAAGGGGAAAGGCCCCGGTGGATACTGCACGGCATATAGCGTGGCAGGCAAGCCGTTTATCTTTATGAATGCTGCGGGCGTTGCCACCAATGTGCGCACAATGCTCCACGAGGCTGGGCATGGATTCCATGTGTATGAGACTGCGTCTAAGCTGCCTTATCATGCGCAATGGGAGCCGCCAATGGAATTTTGTGAAGTGGCCTCAATGGCGATGGAACTATTGGCATCGCCCTATCTGTCAAAGGCCTATGGCGGCTTTTTTGATGATGACACTGCAAAACTGTACCACCGCCAACACTTGGAAAAAATCATTGGCTTCTGGCCTTATATGGCCGTGGTCGCTGGCTTCCAACATTGGGCCTATGCTGATATTGAGCGGGCTAAAGATCCGGCAAACTGCGATGCGTATTGGATGGAACTATGGCGTAAATTCATGCCCTTTGAAGATTGGCAGGGATTAGACACCGCAGCCGCGACTGGCTGGCATCGTAAATTACACATTTTTAGCTATCCGTTTTACTACATTGAATATGGCTTGGCACAAATGGGCGCGGTGATGGTGTGGAAAAACGCGCTAGAAAATGAAGCGCAAGCCGTGCAAGACTATCGGACGGCGCTGGCCTATGGTGGTACGCGTAAACTGCCAGATTTATTTGCCGCAGCGGGAGCCAAACTCGCGTTTGATGCGCAAACTCTAACCGAAGTGGTGACACTTTTAGAAACGCAAATGGCCGCAGCCTAAACAGCCGCAGTGTAGTTTTTAAATAAAAAAGTCAGCCACAACGCCTCTTCTCCTCCAAAAAACGTATGGCTGACCTATCTAGTTAGTAATGCAAGTGGCTGTAACGTGAACAGCCGTTAGAGACTGTGTTTATTCATCGTACAGTAGAACCGGTAACGTCAAACTGTTGTTTAGCGCAACTGGATCTGTGGTGCTGCTAGAAACTTTACCCGTTGCGTCTACAACGCGGTAGCACGGGGTTTCTGAAAAGGCACCATCAAAGACTACATCAAAAGTGGCGTCGTGATCAAGCCCCTCATCAAATTTACAACTAAAATCAGATCCGTTTACCGTACAAGCTGATGTACTTGTTGACGCATTGATAAATACAGACGGCAAATGACCGCTCAACGTCACCTCTGTCGCCATTGTGTCGCTATTATTGATCACCCGATAAGTGATAGAGGCTTCATCACCACAATTCTTGCCAACCGGTGGCAGAATGCGCAAGGCAAGATCAGCCTCTAGCGGTTCTGGCGTAGCAGTTGGGGTTGCGGTTGGCGTTGGTGTCTTGGTCGGTGTTGCCGTTTTGGTCGGTGTATAAGTTGGTGTTGGCGTTTTCGTTGCTGATGGTAACGGCGTTGGCGTATCGGTTGCAATCGGTGTGCGGGTTGGCGTGTTGCTAGGCTGTTTTGTGACCGTTGCCGTGGCCGTATTGGTTACCGTTGCTGTTGCGGTGTTGGTTGACGTAGGAACGGCGGTATTAGTAGCCGTTGCGGTAGCCGGGCTGGTTGGCGTGGAGGTGGCCCGCAGCGTGCGATTAGCTTGCACAACAGGTGTGGCCGTCGCGACGACAACAGACTGCACAATGTTCTCTGGGGTGCTGGTGGCGGTGCTGGTTGGAATAACAATACTTTCAACTGTTGCTTCCGCAATGCCAACTTGCGTAATAATAATGCTTGGCTGTGCTGTTTCTGGCACGTCTGTAGCCGGAATAGCCGTTGCGGTCGGCAGTTCAGTTGGTACCGCCGTTGGGTCCTCAGGGTTGAGGAACACACCCATAACTTCACTTAGGTTTTCAAAAATTGGAATATCAAAGAAGACATCCTCTTGCTGAGAAATGTTGTCGGTATCTAGGCTAGCCACGTCGCCATCGGCTTGTTCTAGTCGATTCTCAGTTGCGGCGTCTTGCTGGCCGGTTACAGGGATGATGGCAATCATTTCTGCGGTCGGATTTTCGCGCACGTTGAGGTCAATATTTTCAACAACAATTGAAGAAATAATAGTTGGTGTTTTTTGAATAACAACCGCGATTTGCTCAGGGGCATCAGGCGTACCAATGCTTTGGCTACGTGCTAAAAATACAACAGCAGCTAGCCCCAAACAGATCGTTTGCGAGACCAAGAAAATTACCCAGACGGTAAATGTCGCATAATTACCGGCGATCTTTCTATAAAACTTATACATTTGTAAACCATTCCAATTACGATTAAAGTGCGAACTGCAAAAACGCAATATGTCCGCATTTGGCTGTTACCGCATCAAATGTTTACCCTACACTTGATGAGCGTCATTGCCAGTTGTGCCCTTGCATCAGGGCTGTCCATTTCGACTCTCATTCTATTTTGCAAACAATTGATTTTTGATTTAGTCTTAATTAAGGCTTTGCGCAACGGTTATAAAGTAAGATTTAGATCAGCAAGGTTATAGTGACCGAATCACTACCCAGCATTGTTACTATAGAAAATAAGTTATGAATCCAAAGACTCCCTTAACAAACCCCTCAAAACGCCTGCTCAGTTTATTGTTTTTCCCAAGCTTTCTATTTATTACGGCTTGTATGTGCACCGAGTTGCCAGGCCAAGTGCTGGGTACCGTGCAAACAGCCGCAACCGCGCAGAGTGTTTTAGAAGACGTCCGTACAAGCTTGCCAGATGGCTTTGAGATGACATTGCAGGCGGGCGGTAATGTATTGGCAACGTTGCAGAACGACCCCACCGCGATGGCGCAGGTTGGCGAAGCGGTGTCGCAAGCGCAAACCTCAGTGCCGGGGATTGAGCGCACGGCACAGGCTGTCTTAGCTGACCCTACAATGCGCGCGATGGCAGAGGGCGTTGTGGGTGACTTACCCGCCGGCATCGACTTAACAGTAGAGGCTGTTTTAGGCGGTGAAGAGGGGCTTGGTGGCATATTTGGCACCATCCTTGAAGGCGCATCAGACGAAGCCAGCGCCGACGTCCAAGTCGAAAACAATGACGTCGCAGCGCCGCAGGTGGTTGACCCAGCAGTAGACGTTGACCCAGCGATTGTCGATGGCAAAGTGTTGGGGCTGCCAGTTATTCTTGACGCGAAGGATCTGATTTCTAGCGACCTTGGCGGCAATGTTAGCGTGACCTATCTCACGGCCACTACCCAGCCAGATGTGATCAGTTTCTATAAAAAAAACATGCTGCCGCAAGGGTTTACAATCCAGACGGAAACAATCGATGCCGAGGCGGGGTCTGCTGTGGTGATATTTGTTGTCGGCGGCAAACAAGTCATTCTCTCTGTTTCAACAGAAGCAGACGGGCGGCAACGCGTCACGCTAGCGCAAATTGGCAGTTGAGAATTGCAGTTGAACTTGTCAGAAATTTCATCAGAAATTTCCCGCATACTATAAGCAAGTTAGCGACCTGCTAACAAAACCTAGTAACGGTAACTGTATAGGTAAATGTGCAGCACGTCTTCGGTATAGTATTGGTACAACGCAAAACAAAAACGCATCTTCGGATGCGTTTTTTGGTTAAATT
>JAHDBW010000277.1 GCA_020630175.1 Anaerolineales bacterium | reverse complement strand
CAGTTTTATAAGCCTGAAGAATAGACTGTAAACCGGAATCTAAAAAGGCCGAGTAGTTCCACATCGCGATGTGGAACTACTCGGCCTTTTGTTTTAAATTACTTTGCCTGAATTCTAGATAACCGTGCGGATTGATGGTTCCACAGTTACCAATTAGACAATAATCAATGACCAGTCTGCTAGCCATGATGCTGGCCGTAATGTCATCCCGGCAGCGTTCGATAGCACATTAAAGTATTGAACCATCTGCGCTGCCGGGATCCCTTTACCGCCTGTGTAGCATTCAAGACTAGCGCTTTAAGGGGATCCCGTGCAAGCAGTGCTCTATCCGTTATCAAGGTCTTTCAAACTTGCACGGGATGACATCATTGCGGCGGTTTTGGCCAGCAGAAATATATACTTGATGCCTATTTCTTAGAGCTTGGACGGTCGTTCTCTGGCTAGCTTTCCTTAGTCAGAACTCAGGTTACTGCGCCATATTCACAAAGAAATGCATCAGTGTTTCAATACCTTTGAAGAAGGTTGGCAAGTGCACTTTTTCATTCGGGCCGTGGATACCATCGTCTGGTAGGCCAAAGCCGGTAATGACAGACTGTACGCCGAGAATTTCTTGCATCAACCCAACGACAGGAATGCTGCCGCCTTCAAGTTTGAAGACGGGTTCAACGCCAAAGGTCTCTTCAAGCGCAGCAGAAATGGCTTGCACTGGCTTGGTGTGCCGGTCAACTAAGACGGCTGGTGCGCCGTGTCCAATCGGTTTCAATTCCCACGTGACGGTATCTGGTGCGTTCGCGTTGAGATAGTCCGTTAGCTGTTGTTGCACTAAGTCTGGATCTTGGTATGGCACCAAGCGCATTGAGATTTTTGCCATTGCTTTGGCTGGCAGTACGGTTTTTGCGCCTTCGCCAATAAATCCAGAATACAGACCGTTGATTTCCAACGTTGGCCGTGCCCCAGTTTGTTCGATAAAAGAATAGCCTTGTTCGCCAAAGAGGGCTGGTGGGTTGGCTGCATTGCGCATGAACTCAGCTTGGCTCAGTGGCAGCTTCGCTAACGCCTCACGTTCTTCATCTGGCAAGGTGCGTACTTTGTCATAGTAACCGGGTAGCGTAATTCGGCCTTCGCTGTCATGCATGCCTGCGATGAGATCTGCCAAAACTTGCGCCGGATTGTGCACAGCACCACCATATAACCCAGAATGTAGATCAGACTTCGCCCCATGGACCCACAGTTCAAAGTAAGCAAGGCCACGCAAGCCGTAAGTGACAGATGGCTGCGTCGCGCTAATAATGCCTGCGTCTGGATTGAGTGCCACGTCACAGGCTAATAATTCCTTGTGTTCTTCCATCAGCGTGCCAAGATTTGGGGAGCCAATTTCTTCTTCGCCTTCAATCAAGACTTTGACGTTAAGCGGAATGCCACCGCCTTCGTGGTGTAGGGCTGATAGCGCCATCAGTGAGGCGAGCACTTGCCCTTTCATATCAGAGGCACCGCGGGCATATAAATTATCGCCACGTTGCTCTGGCGCAAACGGATCACTTTCCCATTCATCAATCGGATCTACAGGTTGTACGTCAAAGTGCCCATAGAGCAAGACGGTAGGCTTACCGGGCGCGTGTAGATAATCGGCATAAACCGACGGATGCTTGGCTGTTGGCAGAATTTGAATATTTTCAAAGCCTGATTTTTCTAGCCGTTGTACAACCCATTCGGCGCAGGTCTGGATGTCTGCTTCATGTTCAGACAGCGTAGAAATGCTCGGAATCGCGGCAAATTCTTTTAGTAAATTGATGATGAAGTCGTTGTTTTCACGAACGTGCTGGATGGCGGTTTGTAAGGTTTTCACAGAGATTATTGATCCTTATAAGTTGCAAATTGTTGCGTTCACTATATCCGCTCTGCAACGCTGCGTCAATTGCAAAATTGGCCGTGTTCGATCACACAATCTGGGCCGTTCCTGCTAGAATCGCGCCATGGCTAAATCATCATCTGGCGTTACGCCCATCAGACAGCAATACCTTGATATCAAACGTGAGCATGCGAATGCGCTCGTCTTTTTTCGCTTAGGCGATTTTTACGAAACCTTTGATCAAGACGCTGAAACCATGGCGCGTGAATTGGATATCGTGCTCACTGGGCGCAACATCGGCAAAGGCCAGCGTGTCCCGATGGCCGGTATTCCACACCATGCCCGCGATAATTATTTGTCACGCCTGATTGCCAAGGGCTATCACGTTGCGATTTGTGAGCAAGTAGGCTCAACGCCAATCAATGGCTTGGTGCCGCGCAAGGTCGTACGGGTGGTAACGCCTGGGACTGTCGTCGAGCCAAACATGCTTGATGCCAACCGTAATAACTATCTGGCAGCCTGTGTCGTTGATGGCAATCGGGCTGGAATTGCTCATGTCGATATCACCACGGGGCAATTTGCCACCACGCAAATTGAAGACCGCCAGTGCCAACAAATGGCGCTGCAAGAACTGACGCGGCTTTCGCCAACTGAAATTGTTGTGCCAGATGATATTGCGGACTCAATGACGGTTGTGGGTAGCTATAACTCGGTTGTCAATCCTTGGAAAGCCAATGAATCGACCGCGCGCCAAGTCTTGGAAGCGCATTTTGACGTTGGCACGCTGGCTGGTTTTGGCGTGGACACTAAACCGTTGGCACTCCGCGCTGCGGGCCTGATTATTCAATACTTACGCGAGCATCAACAAGATGCGTTGCCACTGCTAACCAGCCTTGGCTATTACGTAATGAGCGACTTTATGCAGCTTGATGCGGCCACGCGCCGTAACCTTGAGCTGACTGAAACGTTGCGAGGCAGTAGCAAGCAAGGCTCATTGCTCGGCGTGTTAGATAAGACCGTTACCCCGATGGGGGGGCGTTATTTGCGCCAATGGGTTAGCGAGCCGCTGTTGGATGTTGCGGCTGTCAATCAACGTTTGCAAGGCGTGGAAAGCTTCTTCAATGATGGCGTGCTGCGCGCCTCCATGCGCGACGCGCTCAAAGTGATGGGCGATTTGGAACGGCTAATCAATCGTGTGCGCGGCGGCAGTGCTAACCCGCGTGACGTTGGTAGCATTCGCGATTCGCTAGTGCAATTGCCCGTGGTGACGGAACTGGGGGCGGACCTCAAGGCCGGGGTACTTAAAGAAACGATTGCCGCGCTTGATCCGGCTGCGGATCTTATTGCGTTAGTTGGTAATGCTTTAGTTGCGGACCCACCAACAAAATTAGACAAGCCCGGTGTGATCCGCGCGGGCTGGTCAGAAGAGCTAGACGGCATCATGGCCGCCTCTAAAGGTGCGCGTGACTGGATTGCGAACTTAGAGCCACAAGAAAAAGCCGCGACGGGTATTTCTAACCTGAAAGTTGGCTTCAATAAAGTGTTTGGCTACTACATTGAAATTACAAAGTCCAATGTGCAAAATGCGCCAGCGCACTACATTCGCAAGCAAACGCTGGTCAATGCAGAACGCTACATTACGCCAGAGCTGAAAGAATATGAAACGCTGGTGCTCAATGCTGAAGAGCAAATTTTGGCAGTTGAAAAGCGCCTGTTTACCGAGTTATGCACGCAGTTGGCGGCGCAAGCCGAGCGCTTGTTGCACAACGCCCGCTTGCTTGCCAAGTTAGATGTGTTTGCCTCACTGGCTGAGGCCGCGGCCATCAATAACTATGTCAAACCAAAGGTTGTGGCAGAAGATGTGCTGCAAATCGTCAACAGTCGGCATCCGGTTGTTGAGCGCTCTTTGCCGCCGGGTCAACGCTTTACGCCTAACGATTGTGAATACACGATGGGTGAGCGCATCTGGGTGATTACTGGCCCGAACATGAGCGGTAAAAGTACCTTTTTGCGCCAAATTGCAATCTGCGTGCTGATGGCCCAGATCGGTAGCTTTGTGCCGGCGGATGCAGCAACAATTGGCATTGTGGACCGTATTTTCTCGCGCATTGGGGCGCAAGATGAAATCCATGCCGGTCAATCGACCTTCATGGTCGAGATGGTCGAGACGGCCAATATTCTCAACCACGCGACAAATCGCAGCCTGTTGATTTTGGACGAAATTGGGCGCGGCACCAGCACGTATGATGGGCTCTCATTGGCTTGGGCGATTATTGAATACATTCATAACCACCCGCGCATCAAGGCTAAGACTTTATTTGCCACGCACTATCATGAGCTAGTCGAGCTTTCGAACATCCTGCCTGGCGTGAGCAATTACAACGTGGCAGTCTCTGAAGAGGGTGATGATGTGGTGTTCTTGCACAGCATTATTGCTGGTGGCGCGGATAAGTCTTATGGCATTCACGTGGCCAAGCTGGCTGGGTTGCCAAAGCCCCTCATTCAACGGGCAGAAGAAATTTTAGATAAGCTCGAAGCTGGCGGCGGCACCGCTGCTCCGCCAACACAGGTCTTTGAACAACCACAACAGTTGGCGCTGTTCCCGCAAACCAATCCGCT
>JAHDBW010000276.1 GCA_020630175.1 Anaerolineales bacterium | reverse complement strand
GTACCAATGCGGCCGAGTGGAATAGAGGCGCTTAGGGCGGCAAGCTGTTCATCTACTGGCGTGCCAGATGCTGCCGCGCGTGCTTGCAGAATCTGATCCACGCGGCCAGTGTGCGTGAACGTTGGGTTGACCGAATTGACGCGGACACCTTGCTTGCCAAATTCAATCGAAAGCGATTTGAGTAAACCAATCACCGCTAAGCGCAATGAATTGCTCAAAATGAGATTGTTGATGGGCTGTTTGATGGTAATCGATTCAATTGCCACAATGCTGCCGCCGCCGTTTTCAAGCATGTGTGGAATAACGCCGTAACAAAGACGCACTGCGCTAAACAGGGTCAGCTGCACCGCCGCTTCCCAGTCTGCCATGGAGACATCTAAGAAGTTGCCGGGTGGTGGCCCGCCAGCGTTGATGACTAAAATATCAATGCGCCCGTATGTGTCGAGCGTTTGTTGAATCATGGCGTCAATGTCAGCTTGTTGGGTTACATCTGCTTTCATTGCGAGCACTTCACCACCGAGCGCGCGAATTTGGCTGGCGGTCTCTTCAATTGCGTCGCTGCGGGCTGAAATTGCGAGCTTTGCGCCTTCACGCGCTAAGGCAACAGCAGATGCCTGCCCCAAGCCCTTAGAGGCTGCGGTGACTAAGGCGACTTTTCCTTTGAGTTGTAAGTCCATAAGATTTTCCGTGTAATTTGACCTGTGTGGGTTTAGGTTGGTTGGTTAGCTGTGTGTTCTTTGCAGCAGCATTTTTCTATTGAGTGCGTGCACTTCTGTATAAGCATCGCACCACTGGATTGTGCCATTTTCTAATGGCTTAGAAAGATAGTCTGGCGCAGTTTTAGTGGCGAAGTCAGGATGATCAAGATCCGCTAGCATGCTCTGTAGGTAGTCAATATTCGCTTGAATAAGCTGTTTGTCATAGCCGCCATTTCGAATGACATCAAGAGTGCCGTGGCAGGGCAAGATGATTTCTATGTCTTGTTGCTTCAAGCGCTCTAGTTCTGCTAATTGCGTTGTGGCCGAAGCAAATGAAAAGTCGAAGAACCAAAGCGGATCTTCCAAAATGTCATTTGCAATAAAGATTTTGTCGGCTGGCAAGTAGATGCCTAAATGGCCTTCTTCATGGACTAAATACTCTTGCAAGAGGAGTTGAATGTCTGCTAGCCACAGTTCGAGTTCCCCTTCAAAGACAACGTTAGGCGGCACTACTTCAAAAGCACCGTAGTTACCATAGCGCCCTGCTTCAAACGTTTTCTTTTTGGCAAGCATTACCTCACGCGTGCGCTTGTGCCCGATGATTGTTGAGTCGGCATAGACAGCGTTATCAATAACATGGTCTACGTGCCAGTGTGATGACACTAACGTAAAGTGTTTAATGCCATGGACGTTTTCAAGATATTGCCGCACCCACGCGCCCTGCCCAACTATGTTCATCGTATCAATGACAACGGCAGACTGCCCTTTATGAATGGCAAACGAACCGCCACCCAAGCGCATGTCCAGCATGTGATGGTCAGGATGCCGCCCCCAATAAAAATAGAGCAAATATGGCGTTATTTCAACAACTTCAATTTGTAGATTGGTGTTCATTGTGGTGGTTTCAATAATGTTAGGGAATTATATCTGATGGGCTTATGACGGCGTTAACCCAAAAATTGGCTACGACAATATTAAATGGGATAGCGCTGCTGAATTTATTTGGAGACCAGACCTAGAAATAAACAGCACGCTTTTATATCGTGTGACCATTTCTAACTAGGGCTTGATTAACGCGCTACAGTGTTGTGAACGGATGCCGTAGCGCGCAAGTAGATATACGGTTGGCGTTTATAAAGCTTAATTGAGGATCGCCAACCCGCGATAGACAAAGAAGATACTCAACAGAAACGTGAGTGCAATGCCAATTGGGCGGCTATAGCGGCTAATGGTGGTGTTGATCCAAGTGAGGTAAGTTTCGGCTTTGTCTGGATACAAGCGATAGATGGCCACTGGAATGATGACTGACATTGAAAAGGTCAACACTACCAACGGCAACATCAGTAATTTATTTGGAAGCGGCATTTTGCCAAGTAACAGCACAGAAACAGCGGAAAGAAACAGCGCCAAGTTCTTGACATTGATGACGGAAACGGCCGCAGCGATGGCAAATGATTTTGCGGGGGTAATGGGGCCGATCAGGGATGAAAAGCGTGATTGACTTGCAGAATCGTCAGTGGCGGTTTGCTGTTGATATAAATTGCGAATGGCAATCGCCATCAACACAACGCTTAATGCGATTAGAACATAAGCGCGTGTTGTTGTCGGTTCTGTTCGAAGCAGTTCAACTGAGTTCCCGCCAAACAATAAAACAAGCGTACCAATAATGGCATAAGAGATGGTGTACCCAAGGGCAAAAAGCTGCCCATTGCGCCACCCAGGGCTAGACATTAAGAACAAAATTACCAAGGTAATTGAGATTGGGGCAGGAATGCCTAAGGCCGCAACGGCTAATGCCTGAAGTAAGGTCGTTATCATAAGAGTCTGTTATACCATTTTTTGCTTAGTGAATGCTGATATTCAACCCACCTAAAAGGCCTGTGGACACGTTAGCAATATGGTCATATGAATTATACGTATTAGAGCGAAATATGGAATTTAGGACACAAATTTAGTATGCAAGCTGTTGCGTATAAAACAAAAAGTCGCACCCCAATTAGGATGCGACTTTTTGTTTAGTGATTTTTTCTATTATGGCTGTTTGTCTAGCGTTATTCAAAGACAGTGACAAGCTCACTTTTTGGCTTGCGAACCTTTGGCAGCGCGGCTAACCAATCTTTTTCAGCATCGCGATAGCCAACAGGCAACATCACGCAGCTGCGTAGCCCTTTTTCACGTAACCCTAAAATTTCATCGACTGCGTCTGGGTTGAAGCCTTCCATCGGCGTGCAGTCTACACCTTCAGCAGCGGCAGCGACCATGGCCATTGAGAAAGCAATATAGGCTTGTCTGGCGGCGTGGGCAAAGTTCTCTTCAGCGTCACGGGGCGGATAGTTGTTTAATAGGCCTTGGCGATAGTTGTCTAGCCCTTCATTGGTAAACCCGCGTACTTCGGTGAGATAGTCATACACGTGGTTGATGCGCTCAGCGGTGTAAGTGTCCCATGCTGCAAACACAAAGAGATGCGAACAGTCAGACACAACAGATTGACCCCACGCCGCAGCGCGGATTTTGTTTTTGATCTCTTGATTGGTAATCACCATGATTTCAAATGGCTGTAGACCACTTGAGGTTGGGGCTAGCGATGCTGCCTCAATAATGTTGTCAATTTTTTCTTGCGGAACAGGTTGCCCATTCATCGCTTTGGTGGCGTAACGCCAGTTCAATTTGTTTAGTAAGTCCATAGTAAGGGTCTTTTTGAGAGATAGGCCAGCTATCCCGTGCGGATGATCGCCGTTTTTTTACTGATTCAACGCGTCCAGAAGCGTGTTGGCGGCTAACTTGCCGAGTTCATTTGCCGCGAGTGGGCTAGCGCCTGTAATCAGCTTGCGATCCACTTGGGTGGTATTGTCAGACTTGGTATTGACAAGCGTTGCGCCTAAGTCTTCGAGTTTGGTGCTTAGCGCCCAAGGCATGTGGCCCGGCAAGTACCCCACCATTGGTGTTTGCCGATCAACCGAGTCTGGAAAGACAGCCATTTTGTAGCCTTTATAAAGAAACTCTTGATCATTGAGCGTTGTTGCTAAAAATGCACCGGGGCCGTGGCAAAGACTAATGGTAAACAAGTCGTTTGCATGTGCCCAACGTAAGACCTGACCGACATTTTGGTCATCAGGAATGCCAAGCATTGCGCCGTGGCCGCCCGGCACAAACACAGCCGCATACGAGTCAGTTTCAGTGAGCGCGTTGTCGACAAAGTCTTGTAAGGGCTTTGGGTTTTCAAACTGTGATTTATAGGTGTTGTAGAACGCCATCACATGCTCGTCTTTTTCAGGCATGGCCCACATTTCAAAAACCACGGGGTTGCCTGTTGGGGTTGTGATTTCAAAATCAAAGCCCGCGTTTTTGAGGTGCAACATTGGCAACAGTGCTTCTACGGGATGATTGCCGGTCGAGAACAGTTTGCCGTTTTGCATTTTCATGTTCTTCTGTTCGGTAAAAATCACTAATATCTTTGATTTTGCGCCCGTGTATTTGGGATATGAAATATTTTCAAAGTCGGTTGTGTCGGCGGTCGCTAATTTCAGCGCGACTTTTGATGGACTGTAAGAGCCATCAGTTTCTAATTTTGGCGCAAGCCCCAATAATTTTCTTAACATCGCTACGTTTCCTTTGTGTATCGTTTTGCCTGACAGGGTTTTGTTGATGGCGTTATCATATAATTCGAAACCGGAGAAATGAAAGCGTAATCATTCGGATCTCTTGCATAATCCTCCGGAAGTGCGAAGTTTTGGTTACGCTGTAAGCAGGGTTTCGGTATAGTAGTGAAAACAGAAAGACTTAT
>JAHDBW010000275.1 GCA_020630175.1 Anaerolineales bacterium | reverse complement strand
GATCGCCGGTAGCTGGGCGGCCTAAGTAACCATCCCATGCGACTGCGTCTGAAACCGTAACTTCAACTGGAGTGTTCAATAGTGCTGGCAAGTTAGGCAGCATGAATTGTGTTGTTGCACCACCAACGAAGCGCAAGCCTACATTAGGAATGCCGTTTGCGTTGAGGTCGTTGACGTCTACTGGTTGTGACCAAAGGTATGACCCGTTTTCACAGCGTGGTGCTGGCGGTGGATCAAGCGTAATGGTTGGGCAGTTGTCTTTGCGAGCAATATCTTTACGCACAATTTCTTCGCCGTCTACGCTAACTTTGATGTAACCACCTTCAACACCGTTTAGGAATTTGACCCATTCGCGAATGTTGCCGTTTGCATCAACGGTGTGGTTTTTGTTGTAGATGGTTTCGCCAGCGTCGGTAACAACCATCAAGTTGATGGCTTCATCGCGGTTGACGAGGTTGTTGACGCGGAAGTCAACTTGGAACATCCCGTTACCTTTACAAGGTTGACCGGTGATGTCGATGGTGAGGTTAGGTTCGCCTGGGCAGTTGTCTTTGCGCGTAATATCTTTGCGCACAATTTCTTCGCCGTCTACGCTAACTTTGATGTAGCCACCGTTAGCATTGTTTTGGAACTTGACCCATTCACGTAAGTTGCCGTTGGCATCAATTGTGTGGTTCTCGTTGTAGATGGTTTCGCCAAGATCGTTGACAACCATCAAGTTGATGGCTTCGGCGCGGTTAACAAGGTTGTTGACGCGGAAGTCCACTTGGAACATGCCACCGTCTTGACAAGGTTGACCGGTAATGTCAATTGTCAAATTAGGATCTACTGGGATGCCTGGGCAGTTGTTCGGGCGGGTGAAGCGTTTTTCAGCGATGGTTTTGCCATTTGCTGTAATGTAAATCGTGCCGCCGTCGCTATTGTCTTGGATTTTGAACCAAGCGCGGACATTGCCGTTAGCAGCAATGGCTTCGTTTTTGTTGTAAATTTCTGTGCCGTTGTCTGTAACTACACGGATATTTACGCCTTGAATGGTGTTTGCGCGATTATTGACACGGATGTCTGTTTGGAACATCCCGTTATCAAGACAAGGTTGCCCGGTAATGTCTACGGTTACGTCTGGCGTAACGCCAGCACAATTGTTAGGGCGCGTAAAGCGTTTTTCTGAAAGTACACGACCGTTGTGGCGAACAATGATTGTCCCGCCATCACTATTGTCGGTTACTTTGATCCATTCACGTTGATTATTTGTAACGTTGTAATCCTTGTTGTGAACAAGAGTTCCGTTATCAGTAACAACTTGAATGTTGAATACGTGTGTTCCGTCTGTGGTGTTATTCACACGGAAATCCACTTGGTACATCCCGCCACCCAAACAAGGTTGGCCGGTGATGTCAATCGTGGCAGACTGAGCGTATGCTGGTGTTGCGACAAATGTGGCGAATACTGTGGCCACTACGAATGCAACGAACATACTAAGTCTTATAAAATTATTTTTTGCAATTTGTAAGAAATGCATGTGTCCTCCGAAAAAAGACTACGAACTACTATTTGAAAGTTTGGGTCAAAAAGATTTGCTGTAGATTGATCGAAATCGTCAACTCTACTAATCCTGCGACAAATTGTTACAACTCTTCTTCTGCCTACTTTCTCTACGACTACTGAGATACCTATAAATTTTGCGATTACTACTTCATACGCGTTAATTCCTTCCGCTGTTCAGTTTGAAAACGGTTAGTATCTAAGTACTGCCGTTTTCCTAACATCTCTATGTTGTCATTTTGGCTAGATATTGTCGATAAAGCAGCAGTAAGCAGATTGTTCGTGGTTGGTTATAAAAAACAGGCTGTTTTGGCCAGGTGCGTCAATCAGCAAGAATGTCTTTTAAATGAAAGCTGCCGTGTGAGGGGGTGAAGGTGCTTTTTGGGGACAGTAATCGCGAGGAGGTGAAAGTTTGTAATGCGTGATGCTCTAGATGTTGTGTAACTCTTGCATTGCGGCGATTTAGAGAAGTGGCCCTGACCGATGGTTTGCTTGCGATGCTTTTACCATTCTCTAATTCTTTCTTTACTTGTTTAATTTTTTCCCAAGCTTTTTGCAAATCACAACAGAAACTAAATAGTAGACAATCGCACGTAACTCATAATGTGTATATGGCTATTTATTTATAGTCAATTAGTACAGGTATTCTTTAGTTTTGGGAAAATAAAAATGAGAGTGATTTCTCTTCTCACACGCAATTACAGTAAACGTTCAACAGCATTTTCTTTTTTACTACTTTCAGGGTTATCAATTTTTCTAACCACACAAGTTCAGGCGTCTGGGCTTGCTGTGGCGTTGCCAGTTAATGAGATTGTTAATACATTCTTCTTCCCAATGCCGGAAGATGAAATTTTTGACGTTATTACTGGCACGTATCCTGGAAATGATTATTGTTATACAACCGGTGAGATCCCAGATAATTGGGTATTGCCCGAACCTGCCAATCCGGTGCAAAGCTACACCTCAATTGTGATTGGCTTTGATGGAACGGTGGTTTACTACGATCACTGGGAAGATGGCTATGAAGCCGACATCTTCAATACAACTGATGCTTCAACGCAATTGTGGGGCGACGGTGACACAAGCAATGGGTTCCATCCAGACTTTCCAACTGATGTCTTCAGTGCTGGGGATGTTGTGATTATGGAAACGAGTGTCAACACAGCCGATCTTGGTAACAGCACAATTTATGATGGCGGCGACAAGATCATGAGTAGCGACACTGTTCAGGTCAATCGCATGGGCTGGTTGTCTGGCTCACGAACGTTGCTCGCTGGCGCGTTGGAAGTCTATCCAACAAACTTATGGGGTGACAGTTACACCGTGCCAGTTGGTGAAGATACCTACACTAGCTTGGACGAACCTTTCCAATATACAGCGGTCAGCATTATGGCTGCGATGAATGGGACAGAGATTCGCCGCAACGGTACGCTCGTGACAACGCTAAATGAAGGGCAGAGCATCTTGATTGAGGGCGTTAACGAAGGTGACAAGTTTACGTCAACGGCTGATGTTCAAGTCAATATGCTGACTGGCGATGTCTGTTCAAATTATGAAGGCCGCTGGTTTACGCTGCTGCACGACGAAATTTGGAGCTATCAGTACTATACGCCAGTGAGTTCAACTGGGGTTGGCAGTGACAGTGACCCCACTTGGATTTACTTCTACAACCCAAACAGCACAGACATTACGATTGATTGGACCAATAATGGCAGCAGTCAAACTGCAAAGACTATTGCTGCAAACTCATCCGATTATGTAATTGTGGAAGCAGGCGCGTCTGAATTCCATACCAATGATGAGAGCACGTTCTATGCGATTGCGCTCATTGATGCGGATGGGACAAACAGCATTAACAACGGGACGACGCATGACTGGGGCTACACCCTCACGCCGCTAACGTCATTGACCCCACAAATTACTGTTGGGTATGCGCCTGGCGATGATCCCACCTATACCGCATCTTCTGAAAATACTGGCCCAGTGTGGTTTACTGCTGTCCATCCGCCCGGAAGCGCTAGCACCGGCAATATCGACGTTTGTGTTGATTATCTTGGTGACGGCGGGGCGCTTGGCACCGCACCATACAGCTATGATAAAACGCTGACGGTTGGGCCGCTTACCCAAACAAAGCTCTACACAGATCTAAATAATGACAACGTTGCTGATAATCCAGCAGACCAAACCGGTACGCGCCTTTGGGTGTGTGATGGTAGTGAGGCGCTCTTAAGTGGTGCTTACGGTCAAGATCCCAATACAGCCAGCGCAGGTTCACCAGCAGTAGATGTTGGCTATGGCATTCCTAATGCACCTACGCAAACCCTAAGTAAATCTGCTGCGTTGGGGAACGACGTTAATAATAACGGTCGCTTTGATATTGGCGACACAATTACGTATACCCTAACTGTTAAAAACAAAACGGCGGTTGCAATGCCGGAAAGCACCTTAGCAACGTTTGACGACTTGCCGGCCTATGTTAGCTATGTCAATAGCTCTACTAAAGTAGACGGCGCCCCAGTTGCAGACGCCGGAACCACTAACTTTCCTTTAGATGAAGGTGGCTATTACTATCCGAGCGTTCTCAATCCAGATGAAAGCTACGCGCTGACCTTTGATGTGGTTATCACCTCACGTCCGGCAGATGGCTTAGTTTGTAACACGGCAACTGAAACAAACGAATTCTTCTCTTCAGGGATGAATTCAACCTCAGATATGGCTTGTGTCGAGGTAGAAATTCCACCAACGGCCACGCCAACCAGCACGCCGACAAATACACCAACGGCTACGCCAACCAATACACCAACCAACACCCCAACAAATACGGCCACGCCAACGAACACACCGACCAACACGCCGGTGCCAACAGCAACGCCCACAAATACACCAACCAATACGCCGACCAACACCCCAACGCCAACCAATACGCCAACCAATACGCCAAGCCCAACGCCAACCAATACGCCAACCCCAACGCCATTACCAAACACAAGCGTTG
>JAHDBW010000031.1 GCA_020630175.1 Anaerolineales bacterium | reverse complement strand
TCAGCTTCAAGATTGAAAGGTGGCGCAACAGCGGCGCGAGTTGGTTCAGACATTGGACATATTATAGAGGACAGGTGTTAGAGTCACGTAATTGTTTTGAAATTGAATCTACTGTTGTTTATTCAGCGTTTGTGAAATGGCTCAGGTATTTACCTGTTTTGTTTGCTGTATCAACATTGGAGGCTTGTGATTAAATAAAAACGGGCTCTGAATGAGCCCGTTTTTATGTTTTATCGCCGCGGTTTGGGCCGCTTAGGCACATTCTTGCCTTTCTTCTTGCGTGCGCCGCGTTTGGATTTAGACTTGCCCTGTGGCGCTTGAGCCTTTTTCTTGTTCTTATTCGGTGCTGCGCTTGAGTCTGCTGCGGTGCCTTTCGGGCTAGCATCCTCAGTCTGTTGCGTTGGCGCAACGGTTACCACCACGTTGTCTTGCGTCAGGATCTTTGGCGCACGTTCCGGATCCCACTTGAATAAGCGTGTCACTACATTTGAGCGCAACTGTACATTCAAATCACGGAAAGAATCAAACGCCTTGCGCTTGTATGCGGTCAGCGGGTCACGCTGTGCAAAGGATTCCAACCCGGCAGATGTCCGCAACGCTTCAACGCTTGTGAGGTGCTCAACCCAAAGCTGATCATTCACAGCAATCATAATATTGCGATGATTACGCAACATTAGGTGCTTCCCAAAGAAATCACGAACAGTACTGCGCCGCTCGCCCCGCAATGCCCCAAATGGGAACTTTTCAAGCTCAGTAAAGGTTGCTTCGCCAACGGCCTCTTTCAACGCTGTGGCTTCAGACTCTGCAATTTCAGCTAGCTGAATTTTGCCTAGCCGGTTCAGCTCTAAGTTCCCTAATTCCTGCGCTTGTAGCTGCTGCACCTCAGTTAAGTGCAATACAATCCGATCCTTTAGCGCAACTGGATCTGGGTCCCCTAACAACTCTGCGGCGTGATAAATGTAAGGGAAGCGCCGCACCAACACTTGTTTCCGTTGGTGGTTTTCAAAACGTGTGGCCCGGCTGTGAGCAATATCAACGCGCAGCAATTTGCCCATACTCTCACGCGTTAGGCGGGTTGGGTCACGCAAGCTGGCATCCAATGTTGCTTCGATTTCTTTCAAATCGCGTTCGGTGCGGGTTTCATGGGCGGTTTCCATTGAATCCACAATGCGATCTGAATACGACAACCAGTCGCCAATTTCAGCCCAGTTTGGCACGGTGCCTAAGCCAAGCTTGAGGTTATAACGCGACTCAATTGCATTCACTTGGCGACGCACCATTGCCGTGCGCGTCACGTTTGCAACATGCGCTTTGAAGGCTTTGAGCAAATTATCAACGTGCAGGTTAGCTTGCTGTTCGCTAGGAATGTCTTCACTAACGCCAGTGGCCTCTTTCAGCACTTTTGTTAGGCTCTTAACATCCATCGGAAGCTGCGTTTCGCGGGCTTCCATTTCATAAATTTCAAAGGCCAAATCTGCCTGCGCTTGGCGGGTGCGGATACGTTCCTCAGCCCGATCTGGCAAGTTTTCTAATGCGCGGGCATTCGCAGTAATAATACGCGCCCGGAACGCGGCAGATGCCTTGGCAGCAATCGTCAGGATACTTTGCCGGATGGCAGGCAAGTCGGCATATGCCGTATCTAGTGCACCTAGCGCGGTCGCTTTAGCGGCTTCTTCTACACTGCGCAGGTCAGCAGGCTCGCCGCCCTCTACAGAGGCCAGTTTGGCAACGTGCCAATCGCGTTGCTTTTGCCACGCTTGCGCCAAGGCTGGCACGTCGGTGGCAATTTTTTCAAGTAACAGCTCGATGCTAAACGGATAGCGTAGCGTGCCGTCTAAACGTGGTTGTGGCCGACTGTGCGTTTGGTCTAACCAATCTAGCAAGCGCCACCAGCCATCGTCGCTATCTTGGCTGGATTCAATGCGGCGGCCTACTTCAAAATCGAGCATGACGCCAATATCTTCATTCAAGTCTTCTTTAAGGAAGATCCGATTCCGTTGCTCGTAGAACTGATTCCGTTGCGCGTTGATAACGTCATCATATTCCAGCAGGTGCTTACGCACATCGAAGTTTGCGCCTTCAACCCGTGACTGAGACTGTTCTACAGAGCGGTTCACAATCCCATGTTCAATTGGCATGGCATCATCAATTTTGAGCCGCGCCATCAGGCCGCTTACATTTTCACCGCCAAAGCGGCGCATTAGGTCATCTTCTAGAGACAGGTAGAACGAGCTTGAGCCCGGGTCACCTTGCCGCGAGGCCCGACCACGCAGTTGGTTATCAATCCGGCGGGCTTCGTGACGTTCAGAGCCTAAAACATGTAGCCCACCAACGGCACGCACAATCTTTGCGCCTTCAATATGCGTGCGGAACGTATCAATTTCTTCAGCAAATTCTTCATTGACTTCGGCTGGCAAGGAGGCCAACTCTGCCAAGCGTTGTTCATTTGTCAGGCTATAGGGGTCGCGCACATTTGCCTTGAGCAATGCGCGGTTCACGCGGTTGATGGTTTCTTCTTCAATTTCACCACCAAGCTTGATATCCACACCACGTCCGGCCATATTTGTGGCAATGGTAACGGCGTAAGGTTCCCCAGCATGCGCAATAATTTTAGATTCGCGTTCGTGGTTTTTTGCATTTAGCACATCATGCTTAATGCCCACATCCAGCACTTCTTTGAGCTTGTCATAATGCCGTTGCTCTAATTCAAAGATCTTGAGCAAGCGCAACATATTGTCTTCTTGGGTGCAGTTGAGCGACAGGCCAAGATCCCGCGCCATTGGGCGGATATCTGCATCACTAAGCTGATTGAGCGGCACGTTGAGGTATGCCAACTCTGGCACAGCGCGGCCATCTTCTTCACGATTGTTTGCTTCAAACCAAGCATCACGCAGGATCAACGTTTGGCATAAACGGCGGATTGCCATCGCGCCTAAGCGGTCGCCAAGCAATTCAGAAGAGTCAACAGAGGTTGTCCCCAGCAGTAACGGCTGCCCCTGCACGTGCCGGTTGAGCGCATCTTCTAGCAGCGCGCGATATTTCGCTTCTTGCGTGCGGAAAACCATGTCATCATAATCTTTCCGGCGGTGCAGTACGGGAATATCGGGGCTGTCTTTACGGGCGACATATTCAAATTTATGGCCTTGCTCTTTGAACGTCACCACTTCTAATTCAGGGTCTTTTTCAGCCCGGTAGTCCAAGCGCGTTGGCACAGGCACAACGTCTATGCTGTAAATTTCATCAAATTCTTCAGACTCGGTCACTGCCGTCCCAGACATCCCAGCCAGTTTGGTGTACATCCGGAAGAAGTTTTGCAGCGTTACCGTGGCATATGTCACGCTTTCGCTCTGAACTTTGAGGCCTTCCTTGGCTTCTACCGCTTGGTGCAGCCCGTCAGACCAGCGCCGGCCGGGCATCATGCGCCCAGTAGACTGATCCACAATAATGACCTCTCGGTTTTGCACCAAGTAATCCTTATTTCTGAGGAAGATGTATTCAGCCCGCATGGCCTGCTCTAAGTGACCATAAATCCGGGCTTGCTCATTGGTTACCATTTCTGGATTTTCAGGATCACGCAACGGGGTTCCCAGCAGTTCTTCAACTTTGTCAAAGCCTTCATCCGTCATTTGGATGCTGCGGTTACGTTCGTCAATTTCGTAATGGTCTGCGGTTAGCCGGCGCGCAACGCCTGCCAGTTTTTGATAAAGCGTAGAATCTTCATGCGAAGGGCCAGAAATAATCAGCGGCGTACGCGATTCATCAATCAACACGTTATCCACTTCATCAATCACGGCCATGTTCAACTCACCTTGGCGGCGGTCTTCCCATTTACGGGCCATGTTGTCACGCAGATAATCAAACCCAAATTCACTGGTTGTGCCATACACAATGTCACAAGCGTAGGTTTCTCGCCGAAGCACATAGCGCATGTTGTGCTTTTCTTCGCGGTCGCTTACAACAGCTGGATCGTACACAAACGCCATCCGCGCGTGGTCAGTGCTGGCAGAGTTCTGCAAGATACCAAGCGTTAGCCCTAAATAGCTAAAAATCGGTGCCATCCACTTGGCATCACGGCGGGCGAGGTAATCATTCACAGTGACAAGGTGCACGCTGCGGCCGGTCATCGCATTGAGATACAGCGGCAGGGTTGCAACGAGGGTCTTGCCTTCACCCGTGCGCATTTCTGCAATGCGCCCCGCGTGTAGCACCTGGCCGCCAATGAGTTGCACATCATAGTGACGCAACCCAATGGTGCGTACTGAAGCCTCACGCACGGTAGCAAATGCATCAACCATGATTTCTGCGAGCACAGCATCTTCAGCTTTTTTGATGGCATCTGGATCAGTTAGCCCGGCGCGGGCTTCTGCCACAAGGTTGCGGAAATAAGGCGTTTTAGCTTGCAAATCAGCATCGCTAAGTTGGGTATAAGCCTCTTCAAGTGCAATCACTTGCTCTGCAATTTCGCCGTATTGTTTTATGTCGCGATCGGTGGGGTTTCCACCAAACACATTAAGAATTCTTTTGAACATGTAAATAGAGTTGCACCGTTAAGCACGGTGTAGGGTTTCGTTTTTTCGATTATATAGCATTCAAGCTTTAGATAAGCTGTAGCCTTTATATAAATGCTTCCATGCACTTATATTGCGCCAAATACACATCAGCAGCCTTTGGCGTTGCATAGCTGGCGGGCTGTAAATGCTAAATAAAAAAGCGATGCCGACCAAGAAAGTCACCATCGCTTTTTAGTGTACGCTGCTAGTGTTAGCGTTATGTGAGATCTATGTAAAGTTTGCTGTTTATTCGCTAAACATTTGCCCAACGCTGCGGCCTTCATGCGCGCGGCGGATCACTTCACCCAACATCGGTGCGATGGATAGCACCGTCATATTTGGTAAGCGTTTTTCTGGTGGAATTGGCACCGTGTTGGTGGTCAGAATTTCTGTAATATCTGCTGCGGCTAAGCGCTCAATTGCCGGGCCAGACAAAATTGGGTGTACAAACGCCAAGCGGACATCGCGCGCACCGGCTTTACGGGCAACTTTTACTGCCTCGCAAATTGAGCCAGCGGTATCCACTTCGTCATCCACAATAATCACATCGCGGCCTTTTACATCGCCAATCAGGTTCATTGCTTCAGCAGCGCCATTATCAACCCGCCGTTTTTCAATAAAAGCGAGCGGCGTTTTTAGCACTTCTGCAAAGTTACGCCCTTTCTTAGCAAAGCCAAGATCGGCAGACACAACAACCGGGTTACGCATTTTAGGCAACTCTTTGATGAGGTAATCTTTGAGAACGTGGAACGCAGTCAGGGAATCACCAGGGAAATTGAAGAACCCTTGAATTTGCCCCGCGTGCAAATCCATTGTGATGTAGCGGTCGGCACCGGCCACGCCGATCATGTCTGCAACCAGCTTAGCTGTAATTGGAACACGCGGCTGGTCCTTTTTATCTGAACGGGCGTAGCACAAATACGGCACAACTGACGTTAAGCGGCCAACTGAGTCGAGCTTTAGAGTCTGCAAAATGATGAGCAATTCCATCAAGTTGCGATGCACTGGTGCCGCCGTAGATTGAAGAACGTAAACGTCCTGCCCCCGAGCACTCTGATGTAATTTACAAAATAAGTTCTCGTTTGGGAATTCAATAAGATCTATACCACTGAGCGGAACCCCTAAATAGTCGCTAATTTCTTTAGCAAGTTCAGGGTGGCTCGTCCCTGCATATAGTTGAATTTCGCCATACAAAACGCGTGTTGTCACAAAAAACTACCTCTTGATTATTGAGTGCTACGCATAAAACAGTTGAACTTCATACAATGGCCTGTAGTGCTGGCCTTTTTTCAAAGGCAAGTACAAGGCATGCTTATGTCTGAAGCCAGCTTTGTTTTTACGGAGATTGTGTTTTACTTCACAATCCCACTGATTATACTGTGCAAAAAAACATTCAGACAAATAAACATAGGTTTTGTCCAAAATTTTTGGGTTTCTGTACAGATTTACTTGAAAGAGGTTGTGGCTTTGTTATTGTTTTTTTGCGTAATGCAAGGCTAGCCCAGCAAATACTTGCGCAGCTTGGCCAAACCCAGCCATGCGTTTGTCTTGGGTTGCGCCTGCTACATAACGCGCATATAGCTGTTGGACAATTACGGCAACCTTGCAATAGCCCAATGCTTGATACCAATTAATACGCGAGACATCAAAACCAGTGTAGTCAGCGTACATCTTGATCAGGGTTGGCTTGTCTGGAAAATCACCCTGTAAGTACACGGGTAAGTTCATCCCTTCTAGAAGCTTGTCTGGCCAGAAGCTAAGCGTGGCAGCAAAGTCTACAAGTGGGTCCCCAATAGTGCACATATCCCAATCAAATACAGACGTGATTTCATCTGGATTGTCGGGTTGGAACTGGCAGTTATCAAATTTGATGTCGTTGTGAACAAGCCCCACAGACTGTGAAACTGGGATGTCTTGCCGAAGCAGATCGATAGCCGCCTGCATCGCCGGCGTTGGTGTGGTTTCTGCGAGGTGCCAGCGTTTGGCAGCCCCTTCTAACTGGCGGACAACAAATCCGTCTGGTTTTCCTAAATTGATTAGGTGTGCCTGTTCAATATCTACGGTGTGTAATTTCGCTTGGGTGCGCATGAGCGCATCTGTCAGGCGGTGTTCAATATTTGGCGTATCAGCAAAGAGTTTTGGAACTTTATAGCGTACAACTACGCCAGTGCGGCGTTCCATTACAATGAAGCTTGCGCCGAGGATACTTTCGTCTTCACATAGGTGGAAGGCGCGCGGTGCTTGTGGAAAAAATTTGTATAGCTTTGATAGCACCCGATACTCACGCTTCATATCGTGGGTGCCAGGTGCAATTTTGCCGAACGGTGGGCGTCTAACTACCAATTCGCGATCGCCGAAGCGCACTAAATAGGTTAGGTTGGCATGGCCACCCGGAAACTGTTCAACGCTCATTTCACCTGCAAGTTCTGGCATTGCGTTGCGCAAATAGGGGTCTAGCGTTTGCCAGTCTAACTCTTCACCGGGGCGGATTTGGGTTGTATCTTTCATGCGTCAGCCTATAAATGTTGGCATTATTCGGCATCGAAATTGATGCGTATTTACATTGTATAGGCTGAAACGATGCTTGTGGGGGTTTTACACTGGCAATTCTAAGAGTTCGTCTGTATGTATTGGCTGTGCAGCGGTGCCGGTAACCTGATTAGCCCAATCTAAATAACGGCTACCATTGTCAGCGGAGATTACAACGAGCGCTTTGGCAGTGCTACGCTCTGCTTGTGTGATAACAGCGGCAGTTGTTGGGCCAACAATAAACCCATCGTTATATTGATAGATGCGCTCTGCTAGGTCAATGAGCGCGTCTGGATCGGTGCTGTACATGTTTTCTTGGCCAATCGCATCTAGATCGGCGATTGGAGGCTTAGAAATCCAAGCGAGGTTGCGCATCCCTTCTACGCGGCGTTCGCGGACAACGGTATTTTGCACAACCTGTAGTTTTACATTTGTGTTCTTCAACGCATGTGCAAAGCCAGTTGACGTGCCGCCAGAGCCAAAGGCAACCCAGACTTCTTCTGCCTGTGGTACTTGACGTAAAACTTCTGGAGCGGTGTTTTCAAGATGCGCACGCCAGTTGTTGTCATTTGTAAATTGGCTCGCCCAAAAGTAAAAATCCGGATCATTTTCAATTTTGGCTTTCAGCATTTTTGTGGCGTCATCTGTGCCCCCATCAGAAAAGAATAGATGCGCCCCAAAATCTGCCAAAATATCACGTTTTTGCCCGCTCAGAGAGCTGGGACTGTAATTGTGATACTCAAGCCCTAGTTCATGACAGACCCATGCTAGCCCAATGCCTGTATTTCCAGATGTTGATTCTGCTATGACGGTCCCTTGGGTAACCTCTCCATTCAGAATGGCGTGTAGCAACATATTGAGTGCCGGACGATCTTTGATACTACCGGCTGGATTTTTGCCCTCTTCTTTCATGTAAACAAAGCGGTTTGGTGTCAGCCACAATTTGCGAATTGGGGTGTTGCCAACCAATGTTGCCAGTTTTTGTACTTTATTTGAGAGGGATTGCGTTGTTAGGGACATGTGATTTCTCAGTCTACTTATGAAAATGCGTAATAAAAAAGCTCAGGATCAACCCTGAGCTTCATAGTGTAAAGTAAGAAATCAGCGGCTGCGCCTTTGCATTAAGGTCGCTACCGTGTTTCGCGTATTAGTTTGTTTGTTGACTTGTCAACTAAGCGCGTTGCATCGACCCATAGGATATGGTGCGACAACAACAACAGCGCGTGACAAAAAGATTCAACATAATAAAAATCCGTGTTGGATTGCAATTATTGTATACCGCATGAAATACACACGCAAGCAACTTTGCTTTTACTAAGAAATTTCTAACAGTTTTATTCTTGAATTTCAACGTTGAGATTACTCAGTTAGACAATTTACTTCTACCAAGCCACTCCAAACATAGTTGCCGCTGTCTAATTTTTCGATCACGAGTAAATGGCAGCCGGTGCCTAGATTAATGCCTTCGGTATAGGTAAGCAGCGTGTCATTGGCGCTAACTTGTCGGTCTCTGATTCCGAAGCGGGTTGTAATGTCTGTGCCAAATTGGTAATTGAAAAAGTCAGAGACGGTTAGCCAATTCATCTTGAGTTCAGCGATGGCATCGGCTTGCGTAAGTTCTACGCGCTGGCTTAGCGGCCCAACAATAAATGGATCATGCATCGTGAGCGCAATTTTTTCGTAATCCCGCTGGCCTGCTGTAAGCAAGCTGATAATCCCTTGCCGGTAGTTACGCGCATTGGTTACCGTGAAGCCAAGCAGCTTTGAGCGATCTGGCGTTGGTGTTTCTGTGGGCACCGCTGTGGGAATCACAATGGTAATCGGTGTGACGGTTGGCGCAGCAGTTGCTGTTGGGGGTGCCGCCGTGATGGTTGGCACAATGGTTGCCGTTGGGGGGGGCGGAATGGTTGGTTCTACAGTCGGTGTTACAGGCGGCGGTGGAATAATGACGCTACACGCTGCTAAAAACGAGACAAGCAAAAGCAAACTGCCTCGCACGGTTACGCGGTGCGGCGCTGTAAATGGCTCTAACATGAATTGATCTCTCCCCATTACATAAGCATTAGCGCCGCTAATATTACTGGAGAAAGTTAAGAGAACGGTTTGTTTACCACTCGATTGTTTCGCGAGCGTACTTAAGTAACTCTGTTTCGGTTAGATTCTTGCGTTTTAGGTTGTTAAAAAGGGCTCTGAGTGCGTCAATATCTATCGTTTCATCATAGTGCTTGATGTCATTCAAGTAAGCATCGTCAGATTGATTAGGATCAATGCGGTAGCGCGCAGCTAGGCGGCGTTTTAATGTGTAGTAATACTCTTCTGCTGTGGCCTGCCGATGCCCAGCGCGGCGGCTAAGATGTGCCATCGCCGAAACGTACTCTAACGGCGAGCGCTTGGTGAGCGTTTGCGGCGGCGGGACTGCGCGGCCAAATCTGCGGCCGCTTAGCGCCAGGCCTAACAAGCTCACTAGCGTGACAAATACAAACGCGCGTCCGGTTGGTGAGTAGCGTAGCCAATTACCAAACCCAAGGCGTTCGGCTTGTTCTAAATTGAGGCTATGGTGCCATTCGTCAAACCAGACGGTGCCCGGTTCAACTGAGGCCGCAATAATGTTGAAGATGGCTTCGGCGTTATCGTTTTGCTGAATACCCTGATTGGTGAATAAGAACGGCACTGTCCCAAGCACAACGCGTCCCTGATCTTTTACAAATGACACCATCACTGGCCCATCTGCAATAGCTAAGTGGACAATATAGTCTGAGCGCGGACTGCTTAGATAGGTGTCCGCATTGATTTGTACGCCTTGATCGATGGGCGGACTAACCCACAGTGGGTTTTGTGGAATTGTTATGGCTGTTGAACGGCCGACATTGTTTAAGTTAAATTGATAATGCTCAAACGCATCTGCAGCGCGGAAACTATCACCAATTAGGATGAGTGTGCCGCCTGCACTTACAAATTGATCAATCGCTTGCCACTCTTCAGCTGTTACCAAGGTGTTGGGCGCAAGCATTAGCATGGTGCCCGTTTCTGCTGGAATGCTGAACTCAGACTGCGTTTCGTTTTGAACTTCAAAGCCCATGTTTTCAAGCCAGAGCCGCAGTGCCATTGCGCCATCGCGCTGGCGGGAAAAACTTACCAACGGTGGATAGTCTTCATTATCATCTGACTGCGCGATAGCCAGCATAATTGTCAAGATAGACAGGATGCCCAGCATAATTGCCGGGAAGAAAAAGTCGCGTGAGAGTAAGCGGCGCAACATTAGTTGGTGCCTCTTTGGTTGCGCAACGCTTCTACTTCCGCTTGATAGTATTGATAGTCACTTGCGGAAAGCGGTTGAAATCCATACCAAACACGATCAAATATATCGACTACGCTGCGCAGTGGCTGGGCAAGTTCTGGGCGGTCAGCCACGCTGCGCAGATACTCGCGGTTGGTTTTGGCCCGATCGTAACGCAGCACGTTACGCTCTTCTAATAACAGCAGGGCTGATAGATATAAATACCGGACGGCATCCCGATAGTTGCCTTCTTCTGATTTCTCTGACGCTTTATCTAGCGCCTCATCGGCGCTAATATCTTCAAAAATTTCATCCGGTTGCACCGCCACATCTTCAACCATATTGCTGCGAAATTCTTTCAGGAACCAAAAAATTGCGCCTAAAATTGCGGCAATTGCCAATGCGCCCGCGATGTAGGATAGCCAGCTTAGGCCAGGTGAGGATGTATCGTTTGGTGTCTCTGGCTCGTTTTCGAATAGATTTTCGAACCAGCCGGGCTCTGCGTCTTCAACTCGGGCGTCTTCTTCGCCATAGTCGAATTCTTCGTTTTCAATAATTTCGTCTAATTCGCTAAAGCGCTGTTCATTATTACCAACGCTTGGCGTTGCGATGGGCGCTGCACTCGATTCCCCGCCTGATTGACTTTGCGCTCCTGCTGCTGCTTCGTCTGCGTTTGGCGTTGGCTCAACGGTGTCATTGGCAAATGTGTTATCGATTTCTAAGTCAGACGCGGCTGACCACGTTGCCTGCGCATTCAGCAAAGCCCGCATGTGGTTGCGTACTGCTCGCCGCTCTGTGCTGGTGTTGGCATCTGCTAATAACGTTGTATAGAAGCCCGTGTCGATTTCTAACACTTGCCCATCTTCAAGCTGCACGGTATCAAGGGTTGCCCAGCGGCTCGTGAGTTCAGCCCAAACGGCGCTGTCCACGGTTTCGGCAGCAGCAGCGGCTTCGGTTTCTACTACAAGCGTCCAGTATGCCGCGACAGGCTGCGGCGCATTAGTTTGCGCAAATACAGGCATTGGCTGTATCAGCATTAGCAACAGAATTAACCACCAACCGTAGCGCATGAGCCTAAAATGCACCAAGGCCAAAGCCAATGATAACGATCAAAACCAAGATGATTATCGCCATATACAGGATGAAAATTGCACCAATTGGAACAATTGAAAGCAAGAACATGCGCCCATAATAGGCTGATTTCCACTTGAACTTGGTAGTGCCAGGGGCTGCGATTGTCTTGAATGCGGCCAATGGCGTTAGAACTGAGGCTGGGTCACGTTCACGAGAGCGAAGCGCAAGGTCGACGCCATCAACGCGGACGCGCAGGTCAAAGTACGCCACGGCCATCCCGATCATTGAAAGCGGGGTAACGAGGATGGTAATTAGCGTGGTTAAGAGCTGCGAAATAATGTTTTGCAGCATGAAGGCACTGCCTAGCGTCCCGGTGAAGGCGTTGTCTGTGCCAAAGGTAAACTCATTGGCATATTGTGCAACAAGTAATGGCGCGCTAATGGCCAGCACGGTAAAAATGCTCAGCGAGAACATAAAGCGCACGGTAGGCCACAATCGTTCCATTGGTAAATTCCAGGCGCGGGCAAATGCACCTCTGAATTTACGGTCTTCTACAATCGCGGCTGAGGCATACAGCGGCATCACAATAGAACTAAGGTAGATCGTGAGCCCAATCATAATTGGGCCAATAATCAAAATTGGAATAAATTGTAAACAAAGTAAGTTTGGATTTTCGTTTGTGAAGGCCCAATAGGGTAACCCAATGCCAAGCCCTAAAACGGTGATCAGGAGCAGACCAACCCACATTGCGCCACCGATTAGTGTTAACCAGTGCCCGCGTAAGCCTTTGAGTAACGCAATTGTCGGCGGCACGTCTTCACCCGCATAGTGGTTGGCAACTAACTTCGCAATAACGCCGTTTGCAACCCCATAAACAGCTAAGAAGTTAAGCACCGTTAATAGAATTGCCAGCCCAAATATAAGGTAATCTGTCGTGCCTAATTGCTGGAACCAATACTGAAATAAGAACGTATTGTTCAGTGCCCAGTCTGAAACATCAATTAGGCTATCGACTAAGTACAGATTTAGAATGGCGCGTGCAATTGCAAAAGGCCCCACAATCATGGCCATAATGCCAATAACTTTGAAGAAGTAATTGCGATAAAGACGCACTGTCTGGTCTAACATTTGTGGCAATGTTAGGGGCCGTAGGCTTGGGGAGGAAAAAGTCATTATTATTGCAGAATCCTTTAGTTAACTGGTACAAGGATAACATGAGGTGCGTCAATGAGTCATGTGTGATTTGAGACAATAACAAAACGTACTGGCAACACATGGACTGTACGTTATCTGCTTACTTAAGGGGGTAGGAAGTGTGAAACCACGCCTCTCCTAAAAGAGGCGCGTGAATATAAGTCTGGATTTAGTCGAACGGAGGGCGTTTATGGATTAGATAACCTGGCATTGCGGACAAAAGTGGGTTCCGCGCTGCCCTACAATAATGCGCTTGATTGCAGTGCCACAGGTAAAGCAAGGGTCGCCTGTGCGGCCATAGGCACCAAAATGGTATTGATGATCGCCACCTTTATAGACCCAGTCAATGCTCGAACCGTTGTGCCGAATCCCCTCATTTAAGGCTTCTCGAATACTTGCCCATAATGCAGAAACTTGCGAGTCTGTAAGTGTATTACTAATGGTTTGCGGGTGTAACTTTGCCATGTGTAAGGCTTCGTCACAATAGATGTTGCCAACACCTGCCAAAAATGTTTGGTCTAATAACAGCGTTTTTAACGCACGCTTGCGTTTTCTTAACATGGCCCCAAAAATTTCTGGGGTAAATTCATCTACCAAAGGCTCTGGACCAATATGTGCAGTGACTGTGTCTGGATCTGCAACTAAATACACGCGTCCAAACTTTCTCGGATCGGTAAAGCGCATTTCGGTACCGTTGCTTAGCTCAAACGTTGTATGGTCGTGTTTTTCATCAGGGGTACCAATGGCTTCAATTCGTAAATCTCCACTCATCCGCAAGTGAATTAGCATCACATCTTGCGTAAGATGAAAGCGTAGATACTTCGCTCGGCGCGTAACGGCGGTAACTTTTTGGCCCACAATACGGTCAGTAAACCCATCTGGGGAAAGTTCGTGAATATGGCGCGGCCAATTTAACCGCACCGCAGTAATGGTTTGGCCGACAGTTGGTTCCCGCATTTCGCGCACACGCGTTTCGACTTCTGGTAGTTCAGGCATTAGATGTACAACTTTGAAATAATGATTGGTTTATAAAATTGTAACGCGAGTTTCAGAAATGTAACGCTGCTTTGCTTAGCGTTCGGTAATGTCGGCGTGCTGTAGATTAATCGGCATTCACCACAAACTGATCTGCAATTTGCATAAAATCTTCAAGATACACGTCTTTGAGCTCAGTGGGGACGTTCAACGTCAGGTTGTAAGACTTTTCTCCAACTTGCCACAGGTACGCCTCAATATAGCGGTTGTTGACGCCGCCTTGTAAATCAGTGAGGTTCATTTCATAAACAAGATGAGCGGTTGGCACATCATTGATCAACACAATGTCCGTTTGGATTTCTGTATTAGGGGTCACAATGCCTTCTAACTGCTTGCGTGTGGTTTCTAGCAGTGCGTCCACCTCAAGCCCTGCGCCGGTAGTCACCACGGTTACATTGATGCTAGGCGGAATAGACGCAATATTATGCGCTGGGGTCGTATCCACGGCAAAGAATTTCACGCCAGAAATTGCCAGCCCACGCAGCATGTCCCCACTCAAAATTGCAGCAACATTCTGAGACCCATCAAAAGACTGCAAAACATCTGAAACGTTTGCACCATCCATAGATAAGTTCGCCCACGCTTCAGGTAATGTCACAGTGAACGTTTCAGCGGCATCGGTGTGCATGACCCAAGTTTGCATCGGGTCTGCTGCGGCCTGCGGTTCTGTTGGTGCCATTAGCACAACGGTCTCTAGCATGGCATTGAGCAAGGGTGTGTCGGTCTCTACTGCTGTGTCAGTCGAAGCAACCGTTAGAATGGCCAGCTGCGTTTCATTTTCTATCGCAATAATACGCACTGTGCCGGTCTCTTCTGCGCTATCAAGCTGGGCAACCGTTTCTAAAGCAGCAAGCCCATTGCGCGTGGTCTCCGTTGGCCCTGAAATAACACGACCTGTGTCTACCAGTACACTATTAATAAACGCATTTGTAATCGCTTGTAGCGACCCATCTTCTAGTTCAAAGGCAGTTTGCATATCTTGGCGTGCGCCGCTAGAAATAAATATCGCAGACCCACCGCCCGCACCAGTGTTTAAGACTGTTTCATTAGGTGCCAGGCCGGTATAGCTGTCTTCTATTTCGGTATACCAATCGGCTGGCGCTGAAATTGCGTGACCCGCCACTGCATTTTCAATGCGCACAAAGTTACTGGTGTCAAACGTTTCTACTTCAGTTGGGGCAGGCAGTGGCGTTGCGGTTGCTGCCACCGTTGGTGCTGGTTCAGCCGTTGCAGCAACAGTTGGCGGGACAGGGGTATTGATTACAGGCGCTGGCGTTGGGTCTGCCGCAGGTGCACTACAAGCACTGCTTGCTAGGGCAAACAACATCAAAATTAGCCAAAATTTAGGGGATCGAATACTCATTGTTTCTCTTTTGTATGGGGCGTTCAGTGCATACTGTCTATACAAACGCAGATTAGCCGCGCTACTGTAACATTGAAGCCTGCTTGCATGTTGCGCAATGCCTGACGCTGGCTCTTCGGACAGCATATTCCTAGCCTCTTGCGCGGATATTCAAACCACGATAAAACAGCTCTATGACACAAAACCAAACAAAAGCCGCTTTTCAGGTCGGGCGCTATCAAATTTCAATTGCCGACTCGTTCCCGCTAGGCGCGCTATGCCTCTGGATGATCATCAATCTAGTGATGATCGTCACAACCGCCGCGCCATACGGCAAGATTCTAGTATTTGGGGCTGGGGCAGCACTGCTTCATTTTGGAGTAGAGACGCTGCACAACGTTGGGCACGCGCTGGCAGCCAAGTGGGTAGGGCACCCCATGCAGGGCATTCGGATCAAGGCGTTGCTGGTGCAGTCCATTTATCCGGACGATGAGCCGACCTTGCCCGGCGCTATCCATATTAAACGCGCATTGGGCGGGCCAGCGTTTAGCGCACTGCTAACACTGCTGATGTGGCTTTTGTTACAGCAAATTCCTTATGCAAACGAAATTTGGCAGTGGTGGCTGCGCTTCTTTTTTTGGGATAGTTTGCTGATAGCCACCATCGGCGCGTTAGTGCCGCTGCCGTTTACCGATGGTGGTACCGTGTTGCAGTATTGGCGGACGAAATCCACGCAATCAGACGCCTAACACATCGCGAATTGCAGCCGCAACTTGGTCTTGCTCAGCTTCAGTGTTGTAGTAATGTACAGACGCCCGCACCAACGCTGGCAACTGACGTGGGCCAGAATCCAACAGCGTTGAGCCAACGCCAATCATACTGACGTTCATCTGGCGTGCACGCAGTGCCATTTTGATAGAGTCGGCATCCATCTTAGTGCTAGAAAATGTCACAATGCCACCTTGCAGCTTGCCAATGTCTTGCACGGTCACCGTCTCAATAGCAGACAAGCGAGCCCGCCACGCAGCAGACAAAGACTGCACCCGCGCCCACGTTTGCGCCGGATCTTGCGCAATCGCATACTCAATAGCCGTGCCCAGCGCCAAGTAGCCTGCAAAGTTAGATTCCCAATTTTCAAAACGCTTAGCCGTTGGATCAAGCGTGTAGCTAGTGGGGGTTTGCCACAGCGCACTGTGTAGATCAATAACCGCCGGTTTTAGGCGCTCTAGCTGCTCTTCTTTGACATATAAAAAGCCAGTGCCACGCGGCCCGCGCAGCCATTTGCGGCCAGTTGTCGAGAGCACATCACAGCCAATTTCCACCACATCCACAGGCAGTTGCCCAATCGACTGGCAAGCATCCAGCAGGTACAGCGCTTTGCTATTTGCCAATACCGCCCCAATTTCAACGGCCGGATTGACCGTCCCACCATTGGTTGGCACATGCGTAATTGCCACTAGCTTGACACGGTCATCTAGCATATTTTTTAGCGCAGCCACGTCTACTTGCCCATCGGTATCGTTGGGGATGACGTCAATCTCAACTCCAAAGCGTTCTTTGGCGCGTAAGAAGTTCAAGTAGTTACTGTCATAACTGCTGATTGCCGTCAGAATGCGGTCGCCCGGCTGAAACTCAATTGCAGTGAACGCGGCAATCCAAGCCACGGTTGCATTTTCCATGAGTGCAATTTCATTGGGCTTGGCATTGATCAACTTCGCCGCAGACACGTACACCTGTGCCAGCTCGGCTTCGTGCTTTTCTTTGGATTCATAGCCGCCAATGTCACGCTCAAGCGCCAAATGTTGGACATGCCGATCATACACAACGCCCGGCATCAGGCCCGCACCAGCATTGTTAAAGTGAATCACATGCTGACAACCCGGTGTATCAGCGCGTAGCGTTTCAATTGCGTTCATGGTCTATATCCTAAAAAGTGTGGTGAAGCCCGCCATATTAGCGCGCTTGATAAAACGGGCTTTTGCCAAGCCCCGGCCAAATCCGCAAAATCCCCCAGATTCCACGGACTAACGTCCAAACAGCAGTCGCGAGCCAGATCCAAAGTAATGGCTCCGCAGGTTGAATGCGATCAATTGACCACAATAGCAAAATACCAATCCCTGTGGCTAAAAACATTCCATTCCGAATGTAGCCATAGTCCATCGTGCCCCAATGTGCCCCATCCGTAATAAATGCCAGTGAATTTGTGGGTTGGGCAAGAGCAGACACCCACCACGCCGGAATAAATACGCCTGCAACTGCGGTCAAGCTCAAAAAGCCAATGATGGAATTTGTTAGCAACAGCATCAAACCGGCTAACACAACCCCACTCGCAATGCTCCACCACGTGCTAATACGCACCACGGCTCTGGCTTGCGGGCGATCTTCTGCGCCGATAAAGTAGCCAACCAAACTTTGGGCAGTGGTGGCATACGCTTCCAAAATAAGTGCAGTGAACACATAGATTTGCCGAATGGCCTGATGCGCCGCGCCAACCTCTGTGCCTGCCCGCGTGGCAACGCGCGTGGCAAATAACAAGAAGACCATCAGCAGCGCCGTGCGTAAGAACAAATCACGCCCAATAATGACAAGGTCACGCGCTTTGCTCCAAGAGCGTGGCCACACCAAGCCGCCAAGCCGCTTATGAACCAGGTAAAGCGCTACGCCAGCGCCGGCCCATTGGCTAATGCTGCTTGCCAACCCAGAGCCGCCCACGCCCAGCGCAGGAAACGGCCCAATGCCAAAAATCAGCACCCAGTCCAGCGCGATGTTTAGCACATTGACGCCAAGCGCAATCCACAGGGCTGGCTGCATATCTTGCAGGCCGCGCAAAATGCCCATCGCGATCAAGATCACCAATACCGCCGGTGCACCAAACAAGCGGAAGCGCATATAGTCCGATGCTAACGCCACCACAGACTGATCAGTCGCGCCCATCAGCGTCGCAATTGATCCGGTTAGCGGTGCCAACACCACAATCATGCCAATGCCAGCCAGCACGCCCAGCAGCAAGGCTAGCGCGCTAATGTCACGGGCATAGTCATAATCATCACGGCCCAAGGCCTGCGCCACGTTGGACTGGGCACCAATTGCTAGAAAGTTAAACACCCAGAAAATGCTGGAGAGCAGGGTTGTGCCTACGCCCAGTGCCGCTAAAGCCTCTGCGCCTAATTGCGCAACAAAGGCCGTATCAATTAGCCCGGTAAGCGGCTCGGCAATGAGCGCGCCCAACACGGGAACTGATAGGCCAATGAGCGTACGGTGTGGATGTTTTAGAAACGGATGTGGCGCGGCGCTTGACGCGGTCATCTACGGCGTCGCACGCTTTAAGGCTGCGCTTGCATGGCCATCAAGGCCTTCTGCCTGCGCAATTTTGGCAGCCACGCTGGCAAGCTCAGCCGCCGTTGTTGGGTCAAGCTGAATAATGCTACTAATTTTGACAAAGTCGGCGGTGTTCAACGGCGAAGCAAAGCGTGCCGTGGCGTTAGTAGGCATAGTATGCGATGGCCCAGCAACATAGTCACCTAACACTTCAAACGAGTGTTCGCCCACAAATAAGCCCCCCGCATTGGGGATGAGGTCTATGTATTGTTCTGGGTTTTCTGTCGCGATACAAGTGTGCTCTGCGGCATATGCACTGGCTAAGGCGCACGCCTCGGCCATATCGCCGGTCAGCACAATACCACCCTGATTCGCAAGGGACTGCTTGATAATCTCTGCCCGAGAGAGCAGCGCAGTTTGCCGTGCAACTTCAGCCTGCACCTTGATCGCAAGCGTTTTAGAGGGCGTAAACAAAATCGCTGAAGAGAGCACATCATGCTCCGCCTGCGCTAATAAATCTGCCGCGACCCAGTCTGGGTTAGACGTTTCATCTGCCACAACTGCGGTTTCCGTAGGCCCATAAAGCCCATCGATGCCCACAATGCCATAGACTTGGCGCTTCGCAAGCGTCACCCATAGATTTCCCGGCCCAACAATCTTGTGGACGGGTTGAATGGTTTCTGTACCAAAGGTTAGCCCAGCAATGGCCTGCGCCCCGCCAATTCGGTACAGTTGATCCACACCAGCGATGGCTGCGGCGGCTAAAATAACGTCTGAAACGGTGCCGTCTTTGCTTGGCGGCGTGACTGCGGTTACGTGCTGCACGCCTGCGACCCGCGCCGGAATTGCACACATCAACACGGTTGATGGCAAGGGCGCAGTGCCAGCAGGCACATAAACGCCCACGCGCGCAATTGGCGTTACGCGTTGGCCTACCGTGCCGCCCAGTTCTGTTGTGGTCCAATTGGGTAACGGCTGGCGGGCATGGAACGCCCGGATGCGTTCAGCAGCAGTTTCTAACGCTTGGCGTAAGTCTGGCGCAATGCGATTGAGCGCTGCTTGCAACTCTGCTGGGGGAACTTCCAACGCATCTAGCGGGACTTGGTCAAAGGTTTGGGTCCAATGTTTGATGGCAGCATCACCACGTTGGCGCACATCTTTTAGAATATGGCGGACGCCTTCATCTGGCGTAAGCGGCTTACCGTAAATCGCTGTTGCGGCTGCGGCTTGGGCCGCAGTAAGTGGGGCGTCTGCAAAAAAAACAGCATTATCACGCTTTAGAATAGAGTCTTGCGCGGCTTGAACTGACAAAATTTTCATGGATGGCTAACTACTTTAGGGCTCGGATAGAGTGCGGCGAAAACTGCGGCACATACCAGAATTATAGTGCTTCTAAAGCACGCCATCCACTACACAATCACTAACGAATTCAATATAAGTTTCGGGAACAAAAATGATCAAAATCTTATCGACGGGCGGCACAATCGACAAAATATACTTTGACGCAAAAAGTGAATTTCAGGTGGGCGATCCGCTTATTGATGAAATCTTTGCAGATGCCTATATTGACCTAGACTACAGCGTTGAATCGATTATGCGTAAAGATAGCTTGGAAATTACAGACGCAGATCGGCAACTGATTCGCGCCCATGTGCTAGCCGTGCCAGAGGCTAACATCATCGTGACGCATGGCACAGATACGATGGTGCAAACGGGTCAGGCCTTGGCTGGAATTGCGGGGAAAACAATTGTGCTGGTCGGCGCAATGCAACCAGCACGCTTACGTAAAAGTGATGCGATTTTCAACATTGGCTTTGCCGTATCGGCCGTGCAATTGCTGCCAGTTGGGGTTTATATTGCAATGAATGGCAAGATCTTTGATCCTCAAACAACGGTCAAGAACGTGCCAGAAAATCGATTTGAAGTCGCAACGACGCAGTAGTTATCCGCGCCCGATAAACGGCATCTTTGTGGCCATTACCGTCATAAATTGCACGTTGGCAGATAGGGGCAAGCCCGCCATATAGACCACGGCATCGGCCACGTCTTTGACGTTCATGGTTGCTTCAATGCGATGGCTGCCATCGGCTTGGGTTGTGCCTGTGTCGGCCCATTTCTGCGTCATTTCGGTGAGGGCGTTACCAATATCAATTTGCCCACAGGCGATGTTGAAATTGCGGCCATCCAATGATGCTGAGCGGGTGAGGCCGGTCATGGCATGCTTTGTGGCGGTGTACGGAGCCGAATTTGGGCGGGGCACGTGGGCGGAAATAGAGCCGTTATTGATAATACGTCCGCCTTGTGGCGACTGGGCTTTCATCAACCGAAACGCCTCTTGCGTACACAAAAATGCGCCGGTTAGGTTTACCCCTACAACCGCCTGCCACTGATCAAAAGTGATCTCTTCGATTGGCACCGCTGGCGCACCAATCCCCGCGTTGTTGAACAACACATCTAAACGCCCGTAGTCCGCCTTGATTTGCGCAAAGAGCGCCTTTACAGACTCAGGTTGGCTCACATCGGCCGGAATCACCGCAAATTGGCTGGCAAACTCTGGTGATTGTTCAACGGTAAATTGAAGCGCCTGCTCGCGGCGGCCCGTTAAAACAACGGTGTATCCTGCTGCGCCCAGCGCTAACGCTGAAGCACGGCCAATTCCAGAACCAGCGCCTGTAACTAATGCAATTTTTTTCATAGATGGGTGTTAGTCTCTAAATGCAGCGTCATACCAGTTTAGGTATTCTGGCAGATGTACGGTCCAATAGGCCATATTGTGTTCACCAGCACGCACAATAAATGTGTGGGGGAGGTTTTCTTCTATAAACAGCGCATTGATAATGACAGCGGCTTCCAAGAGTGGGTCTAAATTTCCGACGTCCATATAGACGTGTGGGTTCTTTTCATCGGGGATTGCCGCTAACCATCCGTCAATGTTCTCGATGCCTTCTACTGCCGCCACGCTATGTAACCCAAGCACATTTGTAAATTGCGGGAACTGCGTGCCAATTCGTAATGCTAGTCCAGCGCCAGCAGACATACCGCCTAAGCCGCGCAGTCTACGGTCAGGAACTGTTCTGTAGTTTGCATCTACATAAGGAACCATAACATTTGTAAAGACCACATCAAACGCAGGTGAAAAGCCCATTGTATCTGGCATGACAATTAGAAAGGGTTTTATTTCTCCGTTACTAATTAGCTGATCGGCTGTACTTGTTGCGCCAGCAACGATCCAAGTATCTGGGTCGCCATTAGCGCCGTGGAAGAGATATAAAACAGGGAAACGCGCGGCAGCATCTGTTGTATAGCATGGTGGTAAATAAATTTTTGCCGGAAGGGTAGACCCATCTCCAACGCCAATTTCAAAGTTTTCAATTGTCCCAGTTGGTGCTTCACAGTCCTCAGAATAGCCCCATGTTAAATTCACTTCAGGCTCTATTGGGGTAACGACAGTGGGGTTAATTGCGGTTGAGTCTTGCGAGACTTCCGCAGCGGTACAAGCACTTGTGAGCAATACAACAAGTAGGAGTAAGACGGCTTTTATTTTCATGATTGTATTGTAATCAGAAATGCTGTCTGTAGAAAGGACACTTGTTATGTATATATTTTTACTAATGGGAAGAAGGCGAATGCGTTGAGGCGCTTTGTTATTGCGGCTGGTTCGCCCTTTTCTAAGAAGGTGGCTAATGCGGCAAGTTGTCCGTCGAAATTTTCGCTTTTTGCTTGCGCTTATGGATGTACATAAGCTCATCGGCTTTTTGTAATGTTTGAGAAATGGAGTGCGTGGCTTCGTGCACACTAGCCCCAATTGAAACGGAGTGCCCCGCTTGCTTAACCGCATGCAAAATGCGATCGGACAGTAACATGAGGGCGTCTTCTGAGGTATCCAGACATAAAATAGCGAATTCATCACCACCAATCCGCGCCACAATATCTTGCGTGCGGACGGTGTCTTTCAGAATGTTGGCAATCGCTTGCAACATTTGATCGCCAGCAGCATGCCCATATTGATCATTAACAACTTTGAGATTATTAGCGTCTGCAATAATAATTCCCATTGTTGCGCCATATCTACGCCCACGAATATCTTCACTGAGCAAGAAGCGCTCCCAGCCCCGCCGGTTATAAATCCCGGTGAGTTCATCCATCATGGCTTCTGTTTCAGCGCGTTCCAAACGGCGCGTATCCTGAACATCACGCAATTCAGTCTGTAAGAAGGTTGCCATCATCCGGGCCGAAATCGTAATGACCTGATGGTTATCTGCTGTAAATTCTGGATTTGGTGTTGTGCTGTGCCCAAACAAGAACCCGATGAGGTCGCCGTTGCTTTTTAGCAGCGGCGCGCTTAGGTAGGCCTGAATGTTGGCCGCTTGAATTTGCGGAAATTGACTAATTTCAGGGTGGTTAAACGTGTCTGCACAATAGAGCGGCACCTCTTGCTCACAAATTGGAGCAATGATGGAGCTTTGAATATCAAAGGCTTCGCCAACTTGGTTGATTGGATTTGTTCCTGCGATCTGCAGAATCTGGAGGCGATTGTTTTCGATACGAAAGACAATCCACTGATCAATTGGAAAACGATACTTTAACGCCGCCAAAAATTCCTTAGTGGATTGTGAAAACCCATTAAAGGGCAGTAGTGCTTGCGCTGCTTCTCTTTTAGGCAGCGCATCTTCACGACGTCGATTATTTTCCCGAGATATCATATGGCGTTTTTTTAGGACCTATGCAATACAACTATTAGGCGTGCAACGCTGCTAAGACGCTGCTTTTTCTATAGTGGGCGCGCCAGCTGCAGAGAGCTT
Organism: Anaerolineales bacterium; assembly: GCA_020630175.1. Lineage (GTDB taxonomy): Bacteria > Chloroflexota > Anaerolineae > Anaerolineales > UBA6668 > JAHDIM01. The sequence goes on along the minus strand of JAHDBW010000031.1, from coordinate 4,011 downwards.
GCGCTTGCGTTTATCGTCATACATGCGGACATCTGCAGTGTTGATGGTTTGATGAAGCGGTTGTTGCGGATTCCCAGCACAACAGCCTACAGACACTGGTAAGTTTATTTTATCGAACTGTTTTTGCATGCGCCCGCGCAAGGCTTCTAGCTCTGCGGGTGATGCACCAATTGCTAAAATACCAAATTCATCACCGCCAATTCTAGCGATAACGTCACTTGTACGAATGCTCTTTTCAAGTTGCCGCGCAACCCGTTGTAACAACACATCGCCAGCCGCATGGCCTTCTGTGTCATTGACTAATTTCAGATTATCAACATCAATCATGATCACACCGGTGGAAGACCCATAGCGGCGTGAACGGATGTCTTCTTTTTCGATGAAACGTTCCCAACCACGGCGGTTGTACAACTGCGTTAACTCATCTTTTAGCGCCTCATTTTCAGCACGTTCTAAGCGGCGTGCATTTTCTACACTACGCAATTCATTTTCTAGGAAGGTAGAAAGAATCCGCGCGCAAATCATGACAACGCCTAAGTTGTGCTTTGTGAAGTCTGGGCGCACGCGTTTACTTAATCCCACCAACATCCCAATTGGCTGGCGTTGAGAGGAAAGCAGCGGCGCACCCACATAGGCTTTAACACCGTGTTTTTGAACAATATCAACCTGGCTGGCTGGGCTGTCTGCGGTGATTTCACTACTCATCATAGGAATTTCTTTCGCGCAGACTTTTGACATAATGGTGTCCTTAAAATCACAAACGGTACCAACCGTTGTAAATGGATCACTGCCACGCACATCCAGCACGCTAATGCGGTCGCCCTCAAGGCGCAGCACAAGCCATTGCTCAATAGGATGCCGTACTTGCAAAATGTCTAACAGTTCAGTGGTGGCTTGTCTAAAGCCATTGAACGGTAATAGTGTTTGATCAAAAGAAAGTCTTGGTTTCATTTCATATACAGCCTAAATCAATGATCTAAGCGCTGTGAGGCGCAAATATAACATCGCACCGAACGTTTAAACTACAAATAAATTAAAAACGAAAGACCAAATACGTAACTAACAACACTCATGTTTACCGTTTTACTCTGAGGCAATCTTCTAAATAAGACGCCACAGCCACTTAGTGGCACTAAAAGTACCAATGCATGGAGATACCACGTTACAAGAAATAGTACATTGCCTTATAGCGGTTCTATCAATAAGTCTAAGTGAAATTAGGTGTGTAAAGGTTTAGAAATCATTTAGATATATCAGACATTGTGCATCACAAAAAAGTATTTAGGTGCAACATAGTCTGTCAGCCAGACCATGTTTTCAGATTGAAAAAACAAAATGCCATCTGTTGCCATTTGTGCGGCATCAATCTGCAAAATAATAGGCTTCCCTCGTCTGCTACCCACGGTTCTTGCGGTTTCAATCGTGGCAGACAAGTGCACATGATGCCGCTTGCGGCGTTTCAGTCCCTGCTGCTGAATGGACTCTAAAAACTGCGCAACCGTTCCGTGATACAAAATTGCGGGCGGGCGCTGCGGCTTTAGATCAAGCTGTACTGGGATAGAGTGGCCTTGCGCCGCGCGAATCCTAGAGCGGTCTGTAGAAAACACATAACGCCCTTTTTCATCAGTAGCAACAATCGCCTCAAGTTCCGCTAGGGTAATGGACGTGTTCGCAATCAAGTCTGCAACAGACGCCCAGCCATACGCATCTAATGTAAGGCCTGCTTTTTGAGGGCGATGCCTTAGCAACAGGCTTAGATATTTTGATGTGCGCGATAAATTTTTAGACATCAGATTGCAGCGCCGTAGCGCAATTCGTTACCTGCTTATAAATTTGGACTGTCGCTGTGGCACTGATCTCGGTAAAATCAATATATGGCAACAAAAATTCCAACTAACTTCACCGATATGGTTACCACCATGCAAACTGCTGATGAGACCATCCGCACCCACTTAGCCGCCTTAGAATTACCAATTCAAGATTGGCCAGTAGCGCTAGGACAGGGCAATGCAAATGGCACCGCGGCTGCTAGAGCGTACCCTATGCAGGGCATCCTCAAATATCACGGCATGAGCGATTGGGATTACCGCATTGCCTACCTACCCTCGATTTCACTCAATAGCGACGCCGCTGAAACCATCACCTTGGTTGAATTTGACCCGACCCTTACTGAGGACAGTCTTCTATTCAATGGTCAACAAGATACCGGACGTCCATTTGAGCGCGTGCAGAGCATGCTCAACACAGTACGCGCCTTAGGTAACATCACTTCACACTGCCGTGTAACCACGCGGAATATTACGCGTGCCAATATCACGGGTAAAGGCTTAGGCACTAGCGCCTCTGGTGGCGCAGCCTTAGCAACCGCTGCGCTGGCTGCTGCGTTTGGTCCTGAAATCATTCAGAACACACGCTTTGTAAGTGCAATCGCGCGGATGTTAGCTGGATCCGCTTGCCGCAGCGTTGCGGGTGGGTTCTCACTATGGCTTTCATACCCTGGCTGTGACCACACAGATAGCAGTGCCGTCCGGCTAGATCAGCATAACGAGTTAGCTGATGTCAGGTTACTGACCGTGCCGATGCCTTCACGCATCGGGTTGCATACAGAAATGGCGCACCGGGATGCGCCAGAGTCCAGTTTCTATAAAGAGTGGATGCGGCAGCGTGCTAACGATGTTGTTGAGTGTATGGATGCTGTGCGCGCTGGTGATTGGGAGACTGTAGCCGCACTTGCAGAATTAGACAGCATTCGGCTGCATGGGGTCACCATGTCGGCCTCACGCGGGCACAAAATATACGGTTGGGAGCCAGAGAACATTGAACTCTTCCGCATGTGTAACGATCTGCGTGCAGCGAATATTCCCGTTTACTTTTCAACCGACACCGGCCCAACAATGGTTTTCATCACGCATAAAAATTATGTAGATCAAGTTGCTGCAAAAATTCGGTCTGTCAATCCGGCACTTGAAGTGGTGCCTGGGCAAGTTGGCGGACCATCAGCAGTAATGGATATTGCCGAAGCGCGCGCCTTATTGGCGTAATAACACTCCGATACACTTCAGCTAATGAGCAGACCTGCGGCAATGTAGCTGTAGGTCCTGTTTCCACCTTACTTGACAGGTATAAAGCGCCGTTGTGATAGAAAACCGCAACGGCAGTTTAGCCAAACCACTCAAGTTATTTCCACTATAAAACGTTCGCCATAAAAGGCTCAATATCCCGCTGGTATACGCGTTGTATGCCCCTGCCATACGCACTACCAAAAGCCAACTTTAACGTCTCAAAAACAAGACATCCCCATCCCAAAGACTCAGTAATAGACGTTCTCAAGAACAGGACGTTTTAGGTGTTGACCAACGTAAAAAAAGCGTATTCTTTGTATAGATCGGTAAAACATTCGGTGGCTTTCTCCAAAGTTCACCTAGACCAAAGAATAGACTTTTAGAAAGGTCCAAAAATGAAAAACATCAAACTTTTCGCACTCGTAGGTATCGTTGGGTTCACAGCAGTTGCAGTTGGTATTGTGCCAGCACTTGCCGTTGCAGTTGTAAGTACGTTGGTCGCTATTGTTGGTGGTCGTGATTATCAAGACATCCCAACAGTTATGGATAACCCACAACCATACCTGTACTTAGGTCAGTAATCTCAAACAAAAAATCAGAGAAACTTTTATGGGTTTCTTTTTCAAAAAATATCGGTAAAAAAATTATGAAACACTCAAAAACATTCAACTTAGCAGTTAGTGTCGCTGTCGTCGAACTGGCCTGTCTAGTTCTCTTGCTCGGTAGCGTTGCATTCAGCACTGCTGTGCAATTGTCAATTGTTGCAGTAGCAATTAGTGGCTTTATCATCTTGGCTAACCAAGTTGGTAACGCAAACTACATCTCAAAAGAAGACGCGCGCTTGGTCTTCGAAAGCTACCGCTAGAAAAACTAAATAAAACAAAGAAAAACGCTGCACGATTTTTATAAATCGGCGGCGTTTTTTTATTTAAGGTGCCAACCTATCGTG
>JAHDBW010000274.1 GCA_020630175.1 Anaerolineales bacterium | reverse complement strand
TAAAGTCTGGGTTCTAGCGCGTGGTGATTGCAAGGTGCGGGCGTGGCGTTAGCGTCAACTACGTGTACATCTTATTTCAAAACTATATAGTTGGCTTAGTTGCCAATTTAGCCTTGGGCTACTATCCTGTATGTATATGATTGAAAATGAGTTGCTGGTAAAGCTAGCTAAAGATTTTGCACAACGTTTAGCGCTTGAAACACCCTCCTTAGAGGCGGCGTGCCTGGTTGGGTCTGTGGTTCGTCAAGAGCCGTCATTAGGCGATTCGATTGATATCAATATCATTGGGATCGATTCTGACGTATCTGAAACTGCTAAGCCGCAGCTTGTCTACCAGTCAGAAACGGTTTTGATCACCTATCTGCCCGTGGCAAAAGCACGCTTTACCAATAAAAAGCTGCTGCGCCGTGATCCTTTCTTGGGGCCGGCGATGTATGAAGCGACGTCTTTATATGACACGCGCCATCAATTTGATTTAATTCAAGCTGGCCTACGTAGCAACTTTTTCTCTGCCGATAATATGTATTACCGGGCGCGTGCCGCCTGTGAGAAAGCGCAACAAACGTTTCAGTCTTTGGCGCAATACACCCGTGTATTGCCAGACACGCCGTTTCCTCCAGCCGATTTGCTAAAGCTCAACCGCGTGTTTGACTATGGCATGACGGCCGTCTTGATGTTGGCCCGCCTGCCAGCCAGCGGCCGCCGACATATGATTCAGTTTGAGCGGGCCACTCGCGAGCTCGATATTGAAGATATGTACGCGGACGTTTGTGCTGGTCTTGGCTATGATGATCTTGACGGCGACCCCACCATCCAGCTGATGGAACTTTGGCAACAAGCACGCAGTAGCTATAAATCACATCAACTAGGGTTGGATTGGGAAGGCTCTTTTGCGCTAGACGCCCAAACTAACTATTACCTGTTAGGGGCACAAACGCTTAATGAATACGGGTACGCCCATGCTGCTTTACTTTCATTAGAGGCCACTATGGCAGAAATGCTGTTGGAGACCAAAAGCCCCTTAGCAGATGCCGCGTATAGTGTTTGGCTCAGCAAAACCAATAAAGGCACTGCGGAAGCGTGTCAGGAACGGGTGCAACAGGCGAAGCAATTTCTTGAACGTTTAGATGAATTCCTACTCACTTGGGCCAATGCAGAAAGCGTGAGCCCGTTCTAAGGGATTCGGTAACAACTGCGGTTGAATTTGACGTTAGGCCGCTTACGTTTCGCTGAGGGTTCAGCGTTATAATTTCTGCATATGCAAATTACCGCCCATACCACCCCATCAGTTTTCCAATCTCTAGCCCCTGAATGGGATGCGTTAGTGGCCAATGCTGTAACGGGAACGCCGTTTCAACTTACCTTTTTTCAGAAAATTTGGTGGTCTCATCTGGGTAGCGGGCAGCTTTTAGTGCTTGCGGTACATGCCGATGATGCCTTAGTTGGGCTAGCGCCGCTGTTTATTGATAGTGACGGCGTTTTGCGCTGGGTAGGTGGCGAAGAAATTGCAGATTATCTAGATGTTATTGCAACTGAAGCGCATCAGGCGGAAGTGCAAGCGGCCGTGTTTGCTTGGCTGACGAGCGCAGATTGTCCGGCTTGGCAGCACGCACAACTGTCTAACATCCCTAGCTGGAGCACAACGGCTGCAAATTGGCAGGCACGTGCGACGGATGCTGGCCTAACGGCGGAAGTCACGCAGATTGATGTTTCACCAGCCGTGCCATTGCCTGCTGATTTTGATGCGTACATGGCGCAGATTGCCGGTAAACAGCGCCGCGAAATTCGCCGGAAACGACGGCGCGCCGAAGCTAATGAAGACACGCGTTGGCACTTTGTACCAACTGACGCGGATATCGCCGAGGCCACCGAAAACTTTTTTGACCTCATGGCCAGCAGCCACCCTGAAAAAGCAGAATTTCTTGAGCGCCCACATATGCGCCCTGTTTTTACAGAGTTGCTAGCGGCTGCGCACCAAAATGGCCTACTTAGCCTCAGCTTTTTAGAAGTCAATGGAGAAAACGTTGCCACGTATTTTGCCTATGACTTTGGCGGTCGGATCTGGTTGTATAACTCTGGCCTAGCGCCACAAAAAGCGGCGTCTCTTTCTGCCGGTTGGGTGTTGCTAACGTATATTATTGAAGATGCCATCCAAACCGAGCATACGGTCTTTGACTTTATGCAAGGCGATGAAGATTACAAATATAAATTCGGTGGACAGGATACGCTGATCCATCGGCTAACAATCACACGCTAACAAATGCCGCGCCCTTCTAACTTGCGCTCGCGTCTCAAGCGCATGGGCGTCAACTCCAACCCGACGCCGCCGCCCGCGCCACCAGCCAGCCAACCCGCTGCGCCGGATGCGGAAGAATTGACGTATGAAAATCTCTATCCCACGGTTGCAAGCCTCGCTGGGCAAGAGGTGCAAACGGATTACGGCAACGCGTACGTGATCGAGAAGCGCTATCCCATTAGCTATCTACATGGCAATGGCCGCTTGCTTGAATTGTTTGGATGCCCCCCAGAAACTGCTGCTGAACTCGCTAAAACCCAAAGTAACATTGACCTGCGTAAACTGGTCTTTTTAGATACGGAAACCACAGGCTTGGCCGGTGGCGCTGGCACGCTGGCGTTCCTCGTTGGGGTTGGCTTCTTTGAAGACGATATGTATGTGCTGCGCCAATTGTTCTTGCGGGAACCAGCGGAAGAGCGCGCCATGCTGCAAGTCTTGCTGGATACACTTGCCGATAAAGATGGCCTTGTTACCTATAACGGACGCTCCTTTGATGTGCCGCTGCTTAACACGCGCCTAACCATGAATAGACGACAGGCCGTTCTCAAAGAATTGCCAAATCTAGACCTGTTAACGCCCGCCCGCCGGATGTGGCGTGGCCGCTTTGAAAACTGCCGCTTGGCAACCGTTGAAATTGAAGCGCTCGGCATTCAGCGCACTGGTGATGATGTGCCCGGCTGGATGATTCCGCAGCTTTATGCTGACTTTTTGCTTACCGGCAATGCCACTGAAATGCAGCGCGTGCTTTACCATAACGAGATTGATATTTTATCGATGGTGACGCTGGCAACGCGATTGTTGCGGGCTTTTGGTAGCCCTACACACCCCAGCCTGTCTGGTGATGATTGTGTGCGGTTGGCCACGTGGTTAGATGACCAAAAACGCCCTGTAGAGGCGGAAGACGTGTATGAAGCGGCGCTCTCACGCCCGTTAGAACATGACGCATATTTGCTGGTGCTCAAAAAGTATGGCGCGTTTCTAAAGAAGCTAGACCGCCGCGCCGATGCTGTGCCACACTGGCAAATGTGGGCCGCTTATGAGCCGACAACCCCAGAACCCTTTGAAGAAATTGCAAAATTCTTTGAATGGCACACCCCAGATTTCTCACAAGCCTTAGACTGGACAGAACGCGCCATCGCTGGCATTCAGACTTGGAAAAATGGGTGGAAGAAAAACGACGCCCTTGAGGCATTTGAGCATCGTAAGCAGCGGTTGCTTAATAAACTTGCTGGAAACGAATGACCACGCAAACACAAGGTAACTGGGCACTAGAAGGCCATACTTGGGCCGTAGAATCGTTGGCGCGTGATGTGCGCAATCAGGCGCTACGTAACGCCTATTTGCTGGCGGGACCGGCTTCAATTGGAAAGCGTCTCTTGGCGTTGACCTTTGCGAAGGCTATTTTATGTGAGTCTGATAACGCGCCGTGTGAAAACTGTCGCGTCTGTCGTTTGATTGAGCAAGGGGTGCACCCTGATGTCACGCTGATTGACCCAAAGATTAGCGGCGAGCGTATCAAAACGGCCAAGATCAACATTGATATGGTGCGCGGACTGATTTATCAGTTTTCCTTGCGCCCAGTTGAATCCGCGCGCCGGATTGCAATCATTACTGATTTTGAAACTGCTAACGATGCCGCAGCGAATGCGCTGCTCAAAACGTTAGAAGAGCCACCGGGCGGCGGGGTGTTCATCCTCACGGCAGCAGATGAAGATTTACTGTTGCCCACCATTATTTCCCGCTGTGAACGCTTGAATTTGCGCCCACTATCGACGGCTCATGTACAGCAGGCACTAGAAAACAACTTTGCGCTCGCGCCTGAAAAAGCGGTTTTATTAGCGCATTTAGCCGGTGGCCGCCTCGGATGGGCGATCCAAGCCTTGCAAGATGGTGAAATTCTAGAGCGCCGCAATCAGCAGATTGATGATTTGCTAGGCCTCTTACGTGGCAATCGCGTGCAGCGGTTTGCCTATGCAGACGGGTTGTGGCGTGATCGAGAGCTTCTATTAGAAACGTTTGACCGTTGGCTCGGGATCTGGCGCGATGTAGCGTTATTGGCAAGCGGAACAGACACGAGCCTGATCAACATTGATCGGTTGGATACGCTCAAAGACCTTGCAAGCACAATTGGAATGGCACCGGCACGTGATGCAATTACCGCAATCCAAACGGCTACCATGCAACTGCGCCGCAATGCCAACGCACGCTTAGTTACAGAAATACTGCTGCTAGATTTGCCTTACTGGCGCT
>JAHDBW010000273.1 GCA_020630175.1 Anaerolineales bacterium | reverse complement strand
ATTACACCCAAGGTAAAAATTTGGATTGAATGTCGTTCAGATCTCGTACGAAAACCACAGAATCTACTTATAGACTCCTTGCACCTATGCCAAAATAGAGTCGCAAAAATAGGTGTATAGGTTCAATTATGTGGAATATTTTTATGGTACTGAGTTTGGGCATCCTGATTGGTGCAGCGTTAGGCTGGCTGATCGAGGCTGGTATTGATCGCCGCTTCTGGCAGCCCAAAATCGATTGTTATGAGCAAGAAGCGCAATCACTGCGTAGCGAAGCTGATGATCTGCGCGTGCGCACTGCCGATGCCGAGAACAGCTTTACCCGGCTCAACGCTCGCATTCATGAGTTGCAAACCCAAACCACGCAGCTCAATGCAGAAACAGTCACTCTAACGAAAACCAACGCGGACCTCAAACGCAACCGAGATCAGCTGCAGTTTCAATTAGCAGACACGCAAACTCGGCTAGAACGCGGCGGCACAGCAGCACTCAATGCGCCAATGTCACCGCAAATCAAAGCTGAGCTTGAGTCGGCAGCAGAAGAGCTAACCAAATTGCGTGAAGAGCGCAAAACCATTTATGACACCGTCCGCCAGCGCTTTACAGATTTACAAGATGAGCTTGAAATCACCAAGACAAACCTTGAACAAGAAGCGCATCGCAACAGCCTGCTTAGCGAAGAGCTAAGCGCGCTGCAAGAGCAGTTAAGCAAAACTGTCAAACACGCCAACAGCCAAGATAATGCTGCCCACGAACGCGATCAGCTCAAAATCATGTTGCGCCAAAGCAGCGATAGCAATACAGAATTGCAGGAACGGCTTGAGCTTTCAATCGTAGAAATTGAAGACTATCGCGTTGCGTTAGAAACAGCCCTCCACGGCGGCGACATTGCCGAATCAGAACAACGCATGCAAACGTTGGTGTCTGAAAAGAACAAGCTACAAGCCCGCTACAACAAGCTATCTGCTGAGCTTACTGAAAATAGACGGCAGCTAGAAGAACGTGAACGTGATCTAGAGCGCTTGCAGTCAACGCTGAACGGCGTCAACATCAAATTGCATAATCGCAATTCTGAAGTTGAAGACCTGCGCGCCCAAACCATGAGCCTCACCGCCACCACTAATGAAATGGTGACACCAACGGTAGATTCTGTACGACTAGAGAAAAATCTAACCGAAACAACCACCCGCTTAGCCGCAAAAATTGAAGAAGTCACCGAGTTGCGCGAAGAAATTCACGCCATGGAAGCCGGCCTAACTGCGGCGCAGCAGGGGTTAATTGATCTCAAAGCCTTACAAGGCAAACACGAGACTCTAAAAGCTAGCCTAGCAGAGCGCGATGATGAAGTGCTGCAGTTACGGCAGCAGCTAAGCGCAGCAACCGCCAACCTAGATAGTGCCCAACAAAAACAAGCCGAAAATGCCGATGTGCATCTGGCGCTACGTACCACCCAAACCTCACTTGCCACGCGTGATAATGAGATCAACATCCTGCAACGTGAATTGGCAAATGCGCTAGAAAAGCTAGAAAAGAAAACCGCTGAAGCACGCCAAATTAGAGACACCCTAGACTCTGTCACGCAACAGTTAGCAAAGTCTAAACAACAAGAAGCCAATACAAAATCGTTTGAGGCATCGCTCACAGAATTTGATTTACGTCTCAATGCAAAAGACACCGAGCTAACCGATTTGCGCAGCCAATTAGGCATCGCGCAAGCCGAACTCGCCGCCACGCAAGACGCCGATAGAACAATTGCAGAGCTAAAGCTAAGAGCACAAGATTTACAGGCACAACTTGCACAAAGTGAAGCCACAGCCGATACGCTCCGCAAACAGGCTGCCGATGTAACGCTACAGCTAAGAACCAACACAGACGATACAACCCGCTTACGCGCCATTGTTGATAGCCTAACGGCCAAGCTGGCTGAGCAAAACACCAGCCTCACTAACCAGCAGACTTTAGAAAGCAAAGTAGCAGACCTCTCAACGCGCCTAGAGGCCCGCACAGATGAAGCCGCCGACATGCGCAACCGCTATAAAGAAACCGCCGATCAGCTGGAGGCCGCCAAACATGAACTGGTCAAAGCGCACGGCTGGCGCGATCAGTTACGCGATGTCAACGAGGCACTTTCGCAGCGCAATTTAGAAACAGACACCTTGCGCCGTGAAGTGTTCCAACTCACCAAAAAGATAGAAACCACTGAATTACAACTGTCAAACTCAGAGACGCTGCGGGTGGATCTAAACGACGCGCAACAAGATTTACAAGATCGTGAAGCCGAAGTTACGCAGCTCAAAACCAAGCTAAACAATGTGCTTTCACAAATGCAAACCAGCCAATTGAAAGCGCAAGAAGCAGATGTTGTGCGTGACCAATTACGCGTGGCAAACAACGACCTATCTAACGCAGGCAAATTAGTAGAAACGCTGCGCCGACGCTTAGATCATGTCACCGCAGAGCTAGAAAGCGAATCTGAAAAAGAAGCCCGCCTCCTAGCGCAACTAGACCTTATGCAACGCGAACAAGCCGAGCTAAATGCCCGCCTTGAATCGGCTGGCGGCAATGATGATGTGCTAAAACTTCAGCTGAGCTCTGCCCAGGCAGAAATAGACAGCCTCCAAGCCAAAATCAAGCTGAACAGCAGCGCCGATGAGCATCTACAGGCTGAATTAGACGCCGCCCGCAAAGAAGTGGCCCGCTACCGCGCCATGACAAATGGCAACGATAAGAAGGTCGCAACGCTTACCGGGCAGCTCAACGCGGCCAAGACCACCATCAGCCAGCTACGCAACGCGCTAACGTCTGTGCCAGATGTCAAAACAACCACTAACTTCACCAAAATTACCGGGGTGGGGGAAGAATACGAAACGCGCCTGCAAAAAGCAGGGATCTACACCTATGCGGATCTTGCGACAGCTTCCGCGCTGCGCGTGCGTGAAATTATCGGCAAAGACGTTGACGTAGAAAGCTGGCAAGCCCAAGCGCGCAAGCTACTTACGCAGCCGCTTAGCTTAGACATATAAATTTATTTTCTGGATCAACTTCTACATGATGACGTGCTGTACTGAAAGTGAAATTCGCACCCACCGCCGGTCACGGCGCATCCGGCTTTATCTGCTATTACCGATGATGCTAATGTGGCTTGTAGGCTGGTATTTAGCGCCACAAGTCGGCAATGGGTTTCAAATCCCTATGCCAGAATTACCCGGCTTCCTAAACGGACTTAGCACAAACCCAGACGCCAATTCCGTACGCGACAATGGGGAATACTTAGACATCAACCTACCCGATGGCGATATTCCAACCGGTTGGCTTTTCATTACGGGGATGGGCACGCCAAACCGTAAGGTACAACTCCTAATGGATGGCAACGAAGTGGCCATGACAGAAACAGACGAGGAAGGCTTCTGGGCCACAGAAATCGGCTTCCCGTCAGAGCGGGTCTACCAAATTCAGGCTCGCACGATTGACGAAAATGGCATCACGCTCCGCGAAACGGACACCTTTGACATCAACGCGGTAGATGCGCCGTAACTTACCTAATCGGTCGTAATTTTCCACAGGCTGTGCAAAAACGCACAGCCTGTTTTGTTTTAACTGGCTATTTTTTGCAAACCACTTAAGATAAGACCATTATGGAAGCTGCCGTTCAAGCCCTCTACACACCAGACGTTCAACAACTATTGGCACAAGCCGCTAATGTTCCGTTCCTAAATTGGCAGGCATTGGGTGACTTTGAGAACTACGTTTACCGCGTGGACTCAGCGCAAGATCCACATATTTTGCGCGTGGTGCACAGCTCGCACCGGACGGCTAATCAGATCTTGGCTGAGCTAGACTGGCTGCAGTTTCTGGCGCAGCATGAGGTGCCAATTGCAAACGCCTTGCCTCTGCCAGACGGCAATCTGATCGCGACGGCAACGGCCGCGGATGGTTCTACGTTCCACCTGAATAAATTTACCGTCGCGCCGGGTGCAGCGCCGCCAACCCAATGGACACCGGCCATTATTGAAAACATCGGGCGCTTAGTGGGCCGCATGCACCGTGTTACGCAACAGTATCAAGCGCCAAGTGCTGCTGTGAAACGACTAACATGGTCAGAAGAGCCGTATTTCAAGCATGGTGCGCAGTGGCTAGACCCTGCCAAACCCAAGCTGAAAGCTGCCTGGCAAGCGCTAATGCAAACGCTGGCGGCTTTACCAACTGACCCCACCCGCTTTGGCTTGATTCATGGGGATGTGCACGGCGGCAACTTCTTTGTGCAAGACGAGGCCGTCACGCTGTTTGATTTTGATGACTGTAGCTATAAATGGTTTGCGAGCGACATTGCCGTCGTTTTCTTTTATGCCGCGTGGCGTCAAGCAGACGCTGAGAAAGAGGCGTACATGGCTGCATTTGCCGGCCACTTTTGGCGTGGATACAACACAGAAAACACGCTGCCCGCAGATCAATTAGAGCTGCTTTCGACGTTTTTAGACCTGCGCCGCATTTTGCTTTACACCGTTGTGCAGCATAAGTTTGATGCGGAGAATATGCCTGAGCGAATCAAAGCGATGCT
>JAHDBW010000030.1 GCA_020630175.1 Anaerolineales bacterium | reverse complement strand
AGGTATTAGTCTTCTTCAAGCAGCGATCGATCAAAATCTGGCGCGATTTGTAATCGATACACGCCCTTGAAATCATCAGGATCAGCAGGCTTGCCTTTGCGCATGATGAAGATATGCCCATCTTGCGCAAGCTTGACAGAGAACAAGCGAATGCGCTTCAGCAGCATCTGCCAATTTTCAGTCGCCAGCGCCATCGCAATATCTTGCGGACGGACTGAGCTATCTGTGCCAACCGCGTCACACATTTTTAGAATTGTTTGATACACCAAGTCATCGCTTACGCGCGGGCGTTTTCGTCTTGCTTCAGATTTATTTGGAGAAATGTTTGTCATAAGACCCCGGCTAGGCCGCTTTAAGCGTCCCCACCATATTTAGAATTTCAATTGCACTCGTTTGCGTTGCCAAGGTGTCTGTCCCTAGCATTTGCGCAATTTCGTGCACACGTTCATCATAGCCAAGCGGACGCACTGTTGTAGACGTCCGTTCATCAACGATGTGTTTTTCAACTTTGAAATGTACGTCACCATAGCCTGCCATTTGCGGCAAGTGGGTAATACATAACACTTGGTGACTGCGCGCCAACCGCCACAGTTTCTCGCCAACAGTTGCGCCAATCCGGCCGCCAATGCCTTGATCAATTTCATCAAAGATCAGCGTCTCGGTATCATCAACTTTGGTCAATACACCTTTGAGCGACAGCATCAGGCGTGCTGTTTCACCGCCAGAGGCAACCTTGACCATTGGCTTCAAGCCTTCGCCCGGATTTGGAGCCACCAAGAATTCAACCCGATCAATGCCCGTTGCGTCAAACGCCACGCGCTGACCGTCTGGCAAAATCGCGCCATTTTCGTCTGCAACTTGGCGTACGTCAACCGCAAACTGCGCCCGATCCATGCGTAAGTCTTGCAACTCTTGCATAACGCCTTTTGAAAGCGTTGCACCAGCAATTTGGCGGGCTTTCGTGAGCTCGACGCCTTTTTTGCCAAGCGTCTTGAGCAACTCAGTTTCAGCCGCTTGCAATTTAGCAATGTGTGCATCTGAATGCGTAATGCGATCAAGCTGGGCACTCGCATCCGACGCGTGCGCCAAAATGTCAGTGATCGTGTCGCCGTATTTACGTTTGAGCGTATCAATCAGCAATAAGCGTTCTTCAACTTCGTTGAGCCGCGTTGAATTGAACTCGATCTCGTCCCGATAGTCTTGCACATCACGCAGCAGTTCTGTCAGCTGATCAAAGAGCGTTTGCGCTTGGTCATGATGCACCATTTGCGACTCATCCACACGCGCCAAGCGTTCTAACGCGCTGACAATACTCCCGAGCAAATCAATCGCGGACGGTTGCATGTCGCCATCACTCGCAGCCCCTTCAGATCCAAACTGAATCGCTTCTTCAGCCAGCGAGGCTAATTTCTCTGCATTGGCTAACCGCGTCCGTTCAGCTTTGAGCTCAACATCTTCACCTTCTACCAATTCGGCGGCTGAAATTTCATCAACTTGAAAGCTGAGCAAATCTGCTTGCTGGGCAGCATCACGCTCGCCATCGAGTAATGTCTTAAGGTCACGCCGGACCTTATTGAGCGTTTTTACCGTATCTGCAAAGGCTTGACGGTTTGCTAATACGCCAGCGAAGCGATCTACCAAGCCAAGATGTGCTTTGGTATTGAGTAAAGACAGATGCTCAGATTGACCATGAATATCAATCAGGGCCTGCCCAACTTGGCGCAAAATTGTCAGGTTGACCGTGCGCCCATTAATGCGGTTGATATTACGGCCACTCGCCCGCAGTTCACGGCCAATGGTGATGATGCTGGTGTCGTCAGGATCATCTAAGCCTTCCGCCTCTAAGACTGGGTTCAACAGGGCTTGCGTTGGTGCAGCAACTGAGAACACCCCTTCAACACGCGCGGCGTTTGTACCGGCACGGATAAAGGTGCTGTCAGCGCGCCCGCCGAGTAACAGTTCCATCGCATCAATTATGATGGATTTCCCGGCCCCAGTTTCCCCAGTTAACACGTTAAACCCCGGCTGAAATTCCAGCCGGAGTTCGGTAATGATCGCAAAGTCTTTGATGTACAGTTCAGCTAGCATCGGTCAAGCCAACCACACGGGTTGTATTTTTAGCATTAGCGACGGATTGAAATTCCGCGCAAGGATGAATAAATCGTGGTTCCAAAGGCAAACGCAAAAATGAAGCCGCCAAGGTCACTAAATAGAATGAGCGGTAACGTTGCCAGCGTGCCTAAAATTGCCACGACAAGAAATAGGTTTTTACTACGCCGGCGTTGAATCGCACGGCGCACCATATCAGCGCCAAAACGGCCGGCAGCACCGCCAAACATAAATGCGATGATCCAACCAAAAAAGCCAAAGCTCGCTGGAAAGATATTAATCGCAGCCGCAGCTGCGCCAATACTCATTGCCACCAAAGCGCCAACAATATAGTCACGCGTTTCGGCGGTATTGAAGACGGCTTGCTGGCCTTTGATACAGCTTTTACAGCGGTAGCCAACTGGCGATTGAATTGCACATCTGGTGCAAATATAGTCTTCACATTTACTACAGCGAAGCCCGGTTTCAACAGTTGGATGCGTTTTACAATAGGTAAGTTCAGAAAGTTCAGTCATTATTACTTTCGAGACTAGCAAATCAGCGTTAGTCCAATTTTAGAATTAGATAATAATTTCCTCAGTGCGCTTACTGCCCTTTGAACACCAAGCGCGCCGTAATATTGCGATAGAAGTAAGAGCGGTCCTGCATCCGGATAAAGTTTGCCGTTAGATTACTAGCCTGAACCCGAACATGATCGCCTGAATGTAACTCAATCTCAGTTTGCCCATCAGCGCTCATAATCGCCTGATGTTCCGTCCGCACCACCATATCTACAATTGTGCCCCGGTCTAAAACAATCGCCCGATCTACGCTGAGATGCGGCGCAACTGGAATAATCACCATGTTTTGTAACTGCGGCGGCAATATTGGCCCACCAGCAGCCAACGCGTATGCCGTAGAACCTGTCGGCGTTGAGACAATCACACCATCCGCAACATATGTCGTCAGCGGAGACCCATCAATCAGCGTCTCTAAATGCACAGGTCGGGCAAGCGCCCCACGCGTCACAACAACTTCATTAAGCGCATGTGCTTCTGTTAGTAGCTCACCGTCACGCAAATGCTGCGCATGTACTAGCAGGCGTTGTTCTAACCAAAACTCTTGGCTGATTAACTTCTCAAGCGCTTCCCGCCATTTGTCGGCCTCTACTTCTAGCAAAAAGCCAACGCGGCCAAGATTTACACCTAACACTGGCACATGATGCTGCGCCGCCATGCGTGCGGTTCGCAACATCGTGCCATCACCACCAACCGCAATCAACACCGTGCTGGCATTGACGCTTTCAACAAAGTCTTCAGTGGTGAGGCCAACCGTTGCCAGCACGCCATACTCATTGGTAAGCGTTACTGCAATCTGCTTAGACAGCGTCAGCGCCGCTTCCGAATGTGGGTTATAAAAAATCCGGGCGTTTGTAAACTGTTGCATTATGCTAACCGCTGATCACAGACATTATTAAATCCACAGTTTCGGCACCGCGCCGCAACGTCATGGTTACGATCTACGGTTGGTGCAGCTTGATTATCCGCAATATCATCTAACGCATTGAGCAAATGTCCCCGCAGCTTTTGCGTAAATGGAACTCTAAACTCTCTATCGGAATATTTCAACAGTGCGTATGGTGGCGTAATGCCAAATGTTTCTTCTACCAACAAGCAGTAAGCTGCTGCCTGCAACTTATGCCCATAGTAGGGCTGCGACCGTGGTGCGCGGCTAGACTTATATTCCACTGGAATAATGGTGTCGCCCTGCTCCACTAAGTAATCTGGTTTTCCACTCAGCCGATACCGTTGCGAGTACAGCGCTTTTGTTTGCTTACCTAGCGCCTGCGAGTCGCTATAGACAACCGCCCCACTTGGCATATCGGCTTCACGGTTGAACAATCGCGATAGCCACAATAAAGCAAGGCCAATCAGTAACAGGAGAATGATGCCAGCAGCATTCATGCCCTAGAACACCAGCCGCAGCACTAGCCAAAGAAACGCCAGTATCACCACGGCATAGCCCAAGACGCCAAACCAATGCCCAAACACAATTTGCCACGCATGCTGTTCGTGTGCGTGCGTCCCGCGTTTAAGCTGATGGGTGTTTTGCGAGCGCTCACCACGCACATTGCTAAACCACCAAGAGCGCTTACAAAAGCCGTATTCCGCTAATTCAGAAGCCCTAACAATGCGCCGTTGAGACATTTCACCTTATACAACTGGTGCGCAAAGGCACCAACTGCAATACACCTTAGTTTTCAGAATCAACTTTGCCACTCAACTGTTGCAAAGCCGTCTGGAGTTGTTGCTGCCTGAGACTGGTTGTCAGGTCACCGCGCGTACGTTCAACAACGCTGCGCACAATATCGGTTTGGCGGCGCAAGCCATGCGTAATCGCATCGGGAAAATCTATCGTAACCATCAGGCTATAGATTTCATCCATGCTGGCTAGTAAGCGCTCTGCTTCAGACGAATGTCCGTTGCGGATAATATCCAGAATGCGGCGGCGCATTTCTGTTGCCGCTTCGCCTAACCCTTTGAGATACGTTGAATATTCAACCTGCAAATCTTTCGGGCCTGGCAGCGGTTTATCTGTGACTAAGGCCAGCACAAGATTAGCTTCTACATATTCTTTGAGGCCATCTTGGGTGTAACCAGCGTAGTAAAGGTCGGAATAATTTGCCACTGCGGTAAGCATCTCAGCTACTTTTTCAGTTGCGGAGGCAAGCTTTTCACGAGCTAAGTCGAAATCTTCGCGGTGAATGGCGCGGATAGTTTCGGCGCAAAACCGAATCAGCAAACGTGACTGTGCTAAGACAATGTCGCGGGCGGCATTTTTTTCAGAAAACGATTCGCGGACTTCTTCACCAAGTCCAGAGAGATCACGAATATCAAGCATTATTCTTCTGGTGCCGGTGGCGTTTGTGGTGGATTAGGTTGACCGGGGCTTGGCGGTCGGAACAGCAAGTCGGCTAGCGACCCGCCCGGTGGCAATTTGATTTCACCATTCTGGCCTTCAAAACGTGCCAAGTTTTCACCCAATGCGCGATGCAGCAATTTAGCATTGGCAGGGGTCATGACAATCCGGTTTTGGACGCGAGCCTGTGGTGCGTTTGGCATCACTGTGGCAAAGTCAACAATAATTTCAGAAAATGAATGGGTAATGACAGCAAAGTTTGCGTAGGTGCTGTCAAGATTACGCGGCAGTTCAACCTTGATCTTGTGCGGTTGCGGCTTTGCCGGCTTTTTTTGAGGAGGGGTAGACATTGATTTCTCCGTTACATCAAAACAAAAAGAGAGCACGAAAAGGTGCTCTCTCATAATACTAGGTATTTTGGCTTTTTAGAACGGAATATCGTCTTCAGTTTGTGGTGCAGGTGCACCACCACCGCCGCCGTAACCTTGGTTACCGCCGCCATAGCCCTGATTGCCACCACCGTAGCCACCTTGGTTACCGCCCATATCATCACCACCCATGTCATCGCGCCCACTCAGGAAGCGAACGGTGCGTGCTGTGATTTCAAGTTGCGCACCTACAGAGCCGTCTTGACGGGTAAACGTGCGTGGGCCACCAGTTTGGGCGTCAACATTGATCGTTCCTTCAATCAGAACTTTTGCGCCACGGGCTAGATATTGGTTACAAGTTTCAGCTTGCCGACCCCAAACCGAGACGCGCCACCAAGTGGTACGTTTTTGGCGTTGGTTTTGTTGGTCTGTCCACTGCTCATTGGTTGCAACGCTAAAGTTGGTTACAGCCTGACCAGAGGGGGTGTATCGCATTTCAGGGTCTTTCCCTAAATTGCCAGCGATAATAATCTTGTGATACATATAATCTCCTTTCGACGAATGTCTTTCTGTTTCAGTAAAATTGCGAAGTTAATTTAAATTCGTCGCTTCGCCTTAATTATACCCTGCAATATGGCAAAATACAAACATTTGTTCCACAATCGCAAGGCCTAACTATTCAGTTAACGCTAGTGTTAGTCAGTTTCCGGGTTATAGCTTTCTAACGCCAGCTTGGCATTTTCTAGCCGTTCCAACACGGTTTCGCGGCCAATAATCTCCATTGTTTCAAACAACGGCGTGTGTACCTTTTGCCCGGTAATTGCAATACGGATCGGCTGCAACGTTGGGCCAACTTTGAAGCCCACTGTTTCTGACAAGTCCCGTAATGCTGGATGCGTTGCCGCAGCAGTAAAGTCTGGCAAGTCGCGCAGTAACGGAATCGCATGTGCTAACACCTTGATTGCATCAGCAACGGTGTGTTTCTTCGCAATCAGCAAGGCTGGGTCTGGTGAAACGGTGTCGTTGAAGAGGAAACCGCTAATGTCAGGGGCATCATCAAATGTGACAATCCGCTCTTGGATAAGCGGCATAATCTCTAGTAATAGCGCATCATCAACCGTGTAACCAGCCGCTTCATAGAAAGGCTTAGTTTTGGCGGCCAATTCTTCTTCAGAAAGCGCGCGCACGTAATTGCCTTGGAAGAAGTCCAGCTTCGCAAAGTTCACTGCCGCCGGTGAGGCCGTTAGTCGCTCCAAGCTGAATTTTTCGATTAGATCCGCTGGTGAGAAGAATTCAGTTTTATCGTCATAGCCCCAGCCCATGAGTGACATCCAATTGTTAACAGCTTCTGGCATGTAGCCAATCGCTTTGAGGTCTTTCACAAAAATCGAGTGACCGCCCTCTTTGAATTGGTCAATATCACGCTTACTAAGCTTACCTTTACCGCTTGGCTTATTGAAAACGGTCAGGTGCACCCATTCTGGCTCATCCCAGCCAAAGGCGCGAATAATCATGGCATGCTTTGGCAAACTCGGAATCCATTCTTCACCGCGCATCACGTGCGTAATACCCATGAAGTGATCATCCACCATAGCCGCTAAGTGATAGACCGCATAGCCATCTGACTTTTGCAGTACAAAATCATCTAGTTGTGAATATGCAACGCGAATAGCGCCACGCACTTTGTCTTCAACAACAATGTCGCCTTCAGTTGGCACTTTAAAGCGAATCACATATGACTCGCCCGCGTCGATGCGGCTTTGCGCATCAGCCGCAGCAATATTGCGGCAGTGCCCGTCATAGCGTGGCGGCTTCTTGAGAACGCGCTGTTCACGGCGCACCTCATCTAAGCGTTCCCGACTGCAAAAACATGGGTAGGCTTTGCCTAGTTCCACCAGTTTCTTGGCGTGTTCACTGTGCAACTCTGCCCGCTCACTTTGAATATATGGGCCAGCCGGACCACCAACTTCGGGGCCTTCATCCCATTGCAAGCCTAGCCAACGCAGTGAATCCTTGAGATCTTTTTCCGCATCGGCCACAAAGCGGGCGCGGTCAGTGTCTTCAATCCGCAACAGGAATTGACCACCGGTTTGCTTGGCAACGAGGTAGTTATAGAGTGCTGTACGGGCACCGCCAATATGTAAGTAGCCGGTAGGAGATGGTGCAAAACGCACGCGAGCCGGTTTTTGTTCAGTCATTTAATTCAAATCCAATTTATTTTTCGGGTATGCACGAGCCATATCCAGAGTAGGTTAACTACTAATATCGTCTTAGCGCTTTAGACCACATGCAAATGGCAAAGTAACCAAGCGTTTATTTCTAATATTTTACAGCGAGAATGGAGGATTATGAGCGGTTTGCTCTAAATAGAATTGTAGGATGGCGGCTAGACAGGCGAAGTGTGCGGTTTTCAGCTTAACCGCAAGCGCTATCCACGCCGATTCTGCCTTAACGAAACGCTCTGCACCATACCAATGGCCACAAAGAACGTTACCAGTGAGCTACCGCCATAGCTCAGGAAGGGAAACGGCAGCCCCGTTACCGGCATAATGTTCATGTTCATGCCAACGTTTACAATGGTCTGGAAGAAGGTAATGCCCGCAAAGCCGTAACAAATATACGCACCAAAGGGGTCAGCCGCAACTTGCGCAACTTTCAACACGCGATACACAAGCAAAAACAGCACAATCAAGACCAACATCGCGCCAACAAAGCCAAACTCGGCTGCGGTTGCACTATAGATAAAGTCAGTGTGGCGCACTTTCAAAAAGCGGTATTTGATCTGCGTCGCTTCGCTATACCCTTGGCCGAACCAACCGCCAGAGCCAATACTAATCAACGCCTGATTGACGTTGTATTGCGAGCCATACGTGGCAATGGTTTCCGGCTCAATCCCCAATACAGATTGGGTCATACTGCTGATAAAGTCGGTAACACGCTCCCGCTGATAGGGCAAAATAGAAAACCATGCAACCGGTGCCAGCAAAATGCCACCAACCGTAAAGAGCCCAATATGCGACCAACGCAGCCCCGCTGCAAACAACATGCTGAACCACACCACCATTACTACAATTGATGTACTCAGATCTGGCTGGAGCAAAATAAACACAACCGGCAAGCCCGCATACGCCCCCGAAAGGGCCACCCAAACCAGATTGTCTAGCTTCGTCCGGTGTTTACTGAAGAAATTAGCAACCCAAATCAGACTACCAATCTTTGCCATTTCAGAAGGCTGAATAGACAGACCAAATAAGCTGTACCAACGGGCAGACCCAAAGGCACTTACCAGACCAATCATCACCCCAACTGCCAAGAAGCCCACAATTGTGGCGTACAAAATACCGGAAATACTTTGCCAATAGCGATAGTCCACCAGCATGGTCATTACCATAATAACCACACCGACAATTGTCCATTGGAACTGGCTACCCGGTAATGCACCCAGCGTTGGATGGTCTAACGTGGTCGATCGGATCATTGCAATTCCCGCAATATTAAGCAGCGCAACAAACAGCAGCAGCCAAATATCGAGGTTGCCCCAAGCAATCCCAAACGAGGTTCGTGTGGGGCGCGGTCGGGCAAGATTAGATCCAATCGTGGTCATATAAAGTCAGCGTTAGCAATGCAAACGTCAGATTACGCTTGCGGATTTATGTAATGGTAATCGAAAAGAGGCCGCCTAAACGACCTCTTCAAGAGTTTCTCATCAAAATTTTAGCGTCTAGAGCGCGTTCGTGGCTGATTGCGAAGCGGTATTTCAGCTACTAATCGGCTACGCCTTGACTCGCGCGTGATGTGAACTTCCACATCTTCACGAACAAAATCCACATAGCGCGCAATGACGCCCATTAGGTCATCACGCAACTCTTCCATGATAGCCGGTGGGATATCGGTGCGGTCATGTATCAGCACCAGTTTGAGACGGTCCTTTGCAACCGACCCACTTGTTGTATTCCGTGGCTCACGCGTACGCGTGACACGTTCAAAAAAACTACTCATACAATTTAGCTACTCCGGCCCATAAGCTTACCAAGGCGTGAGAAGAAGCTCGTTTTTACCACTGGTTCAAAAAAGTCAACTTCTTGTCCATTCAATCTGAGTGCAATATTGCGGAACGCCTGCCCAGCATTAGAGTCTGGATCTAATGCAACAGGTGAGCCACGGTTGCTACCAATAATAATTGATTCATCTTCTGGAATTTTGCCGATAAGGTCGACCGCCAAAATATCAAGAATGTCATCAACAGAGAGCATATCGCCACGTTGGATCATATCTGGGCGCACCCGATTGATGACCAATTGCGCGGGGCCCTTGCGTTCAGCTTCAACCAAGCCAATAATTCGATCTGCATCACGCACCGCTGAAACTTCAGGGTTGGTGACTACAAGCACTTTATCGGCTGGAGCGAGCGCATTGCGAAAGCCGCGTTCAATCCCTGCTGGCGAGTCAAGCACAATCCAATCAAAGTCTGAGCGGAGTTCTTCAGCCAAGCGCACCATATCAGATGGGCTAATGGCTGTTTTGTCACGCGTTTGGGCGGCAGGAATTAGGTAGAGTTCAGGCACGCGTTTGTCTTTGATCATTGCTTGCCGTAAGCGGCACTGCCCTTCAATTACATGAACGAGATCGTACACAATGCGATTTTCCAATCCCATCACGACATCTAAGTTCCGCAATCCAAGATCAACATCAATGCAAACCACGCGGTTGCCCTCAGCAGCCAATGCCGCGCCGACGTTTGCTACTGTTGTTGTTTTACCGACACCGCCCTTACCAGACGTTACTGTCAAAACCTGTCCGCTCATTCGTTTCTCCTGCGCATGCTCTTCTGTAGTGTAGAGAGAATTACGCGCATAGTCAATATTTTCAAGTTATTTTTTGTACTCAGCGGCTATTTATTAGCTACCGACCAAAAAACCAACTGCGTTTTTTCTTCAAAGTGGCCGTACTGGCCAGACTTACCCAAGGCTCTGCCACAATTTGTCCGTCTTTAATGCAGGCCATTTCTGGTTCAGGTGCCCCGTCTCTTTCAGGTGCACGTGCTAAAAAGCCAGCGATGTTGAGTTGCCGTGGCGAAAGGTCCAACGCGCAAATCACTGCGCTTTCATCCCCTTCTGCCCCCGCAATCGCAGTGCCCTGCAAACGCCCCCACACCACAATGCTACCGGTGGCAATCACGCGCGCACCAACCTTGATATCACCTAAAATCACAACATTGCCATCAAAATCAATCTCTTGGCCGCCACGCAACGTGGCACCGACAAAGCGACAATTAGGGTCTAGTGAATCCGGTTCTGGGTCTGTTTCTAACGGAGGGAGTTCGGCCACGGGCAAGCTTGTTTCAAGCCCATAGCTGCGCGCTGCAGATTCAGTGTGCGCAGATTCGCTTAACACTGTCCACAAATTCAAATCAAGATCGGCAAACTTTTCAGAAAGCTTCCCAAGCTCAACTGCCCCAAGCTGCCGCTGATGAAGTTGCAAAATAATTTGGGCACCGGTGAGAAAGGATTGCTGCTCTTCAAGGTGTTGAAACAACAACGGGCCAACATCATCCCAAGGGCCATCAGGGACGGTTACTAACAAACCATCTTTTACGCCTTTGATTTCAATTGATGTTTGGCTCATATCCTTACCTTGACCTTCAAGACGAATAATAATAAAACAACAAAAACTGCAAGCCCGATGGCTACAGCATGGAAAGTCTTAATTTGAGGAAGATGATTATTTCGTAAATGTGTGGGTCAGGCACATTCTGCGTAGTGGCAGTTATAAAGCGGGAGTATTGCCCCAGATCTACCCTTACACGTTAATAAATTATAGCATGTTGAGGAATCGTAAGCCGGAGCGGTTGGCGGATGCTATTGGCCAGTTGCGGTTGCTTCAGCATTTTCGGCAGCAAGTTGATCAATTGCTTTAAGCTCGAAATAAGCATTAATCACTTCTGTCGCTACAGGGCCAGCCACGGCAGAGCCTTCTTCACCGGAATATAGAAACGCAACCACCGCGATTTCTGGGTCTTCCCATGGTGCATATGCAACAAACCAAGCATGGGCGGGCCAAGCCCCAAACTTACACCGATTCTGACTTTGAGCAATGTTGTCACAGTATTCTGCCGTTCCAGACTTGCCGGCATAATTCACGCCTTCATACAGGCTTAGGTCCACACCAGTACCATCAACCATTACTTTGCGAAGACCAGCGTCAACTTCTTCTAAAATCCAATCTTCAATATCTACAACAGACAATACGCGTGGCTCAAAGTCCTGCAAGATCGTGCCTTCTTCATCAGAAAATTCGCGGACCAACGTAGGCTGCGGCAAAATGCCGTCGCCATTACGCATGAAAGGCGCAAACGAGTTCACAATTTGGATTGGTGTACCCAAAATCCAGCCTTGCCCAATCGAGTGAATGTAGGTGTCGCCGGTTGACCAGTTTTCACCTAGGTTTAGCCGCTTCCAGTCCCGGTCAGGAATAAGGCCACTGCGTTCAGCTGGCAGTTCGATGCCAGTCAGCTCGTTATACCCAATCATTGTGGCGTATTTATAGATGCCTTCAATTTCCATCCCGACATCTACACCACCTTTTGTATATCCACCACCAACAGCATAAAACCAAATATCGCAAGACTGAGACAAACCAGTATAGAAGTCTACATCGCCGTGACCATCACGCTTCCAACACACTACTTCACGGGTCTTGCCTGGATCATTTGGAAAGTACTGATTGCGGATTACAATTTTGCCAGGATCAAAAATTTCATCAAAAACAGAAACAATCCCTTCTTTCAAAGCCCCAGCAGACAGTGCAATCTTGAACACAGATCCCGGTGGATGCTCACCTGAAACTGCTTGATTCAATAACGGCAAGTACGGATGGTCTGCCAGTTCTAAGTAATAATCAAGCGGAATAAAGCGCGCAAATTCTTGATTGTCATACGTAGGTAAAGAGACCATCGAGAGCACTTCACCCGTCTTTGGGTTCATTGCAATCGCCACGCCGTTGCTCACTTGGGTTTTACCTTGCGCTGTCCGCTCGCGGTTTTCTTGGTCCATCATGTTCTCCAGTGCAGCCTTGGTTGCCGCCTGGAGCCGAATATCAATCGTAAGTGTGATATTTTCTCCCGGCACTGGGTTCACAACATCAATTGTGCGGATTTCTGCACCAGCAACATCTTGTTCAATAATGCGCTTACCTGGCCGCCCGGCTAACGTTTCTTGAAATTCAAATTCAATCCCGTCAAACCCAATTCGGTCTTTAGTGGTGTCAAACCCGCGGGCTTCATAGAAATCTTGCTGCTCACGAGAGATAGGGCCGGTATAGCCAATAATGTGTGAGGTTAAGGTGCCGGTTGGATAACTACGGGCTGGGAAAACTTCTACGTTTACGCCCAATAGTTCGCGGCTACGCTCGCCAATAATCAGCGCAACTTCGCGGTCAACATCAGGCGCAACCGTCACAGGCGTAAACGGCGCAATGGAGTCTTGTAAGTCAACGAGGTTCTTGATGCCCGGTGGTGGTGAGTCGATCCCAATTTCATTCCCACGTGCTTCCCCCGCATCTAGCGGCGGCGTTTGAATAGGAACACCCGTAATTTCTGAGACAAATTGGTAAATTTGTTGCAGTTGCACTTCGTTTTCAAACGGCAGGAATGCTGGCGTAATCGTCACGTTGAACTGCTCTACATTTTGCGCAAGCGGAATGCCATTACGGTCATAAATAACGCCACGCGGCGCGGGAATCAGCACCTCACGCGTGCGGTTTTCATCGGCCTGCGCCACATAGGAGCTATAGTCAAATACCTGCAACTGAATCAGACGCAACCCAAATACGAGCAGCGTGCCAATCAGCACAATATAGAATATGAAGAAGCGAACCCCTTCAATGTAAGGCGTACTGCGGCGCATGTTAGTTCTCCACCGCCACTGGCCAAATGGTCAGACTAAAGCGGCGTGCGATCCAAAAAACAGGAAAAATTAGCAGTAAGTTCAAGAAAATTGCGTTTGAAAAAACCTGCTGGAATGCACTCACCAACGGTAAAGACGTTCCAGTAATAAAAAGTGTTAGTAAGTACACGCCATGATAAATCGCCGTGCTCACAATAATCGCTACCAACGGCAGCACAAAGCTAGAAGAGAACAAACGCCCTTCTGTAAAGCTCGCCATCGCCGCAACGGCGGCCAATGAAAGCAGCATTGCGCCAAACGGCCCTTGCGACATTGAGTCTAAAATCAAACCGCCAACTGCGGCCCAAACAAGCCCATCATTACGCGGACTCACTAAATTCCAAGCCAACACGGCCAGCAACACAAGGTCTGGTGCGCCAATGCGCCAATTGGCCTGTGCCACAACGCTAGATTGCAACACTGCCGCAACCATTAGCACCACAATTCCCAACGGTAAGCTACGCATTTAAGAGCCCAAGTCATCTACAAGCTGATTGACCTGATCGATATCCTTAATGTCTAGCGGCAAGAAGTTCGCAATAATTTGCACCACTTCTAAGCGTTCAAAGTCGGTAAACGGGCGCACTTCTGCTTCACGGAACACATCAGATTCGCGGAACCGCACAGAACTTACCGTGCCAACCGGAATGCCCGGCGGGTAATTTGCCCCAAGCCCAGACGTCACAACAATTTCGCCAGACCCGGCTTCTGATTCTTGCTGAATAAACTGCAGCCGCAGCACGTCACCAGTTTGGCCAATTAGCAAGCCATCGGCGCGGGCATCTTGCAAGCGTACATTAACCCGCATAGAAGGATCCGTAATCAGCAACACTTTTGAATAGGTTGTAGGCGCTTCAAGCACCACGCCGACCAACCCACTGGAGGTGACAACGGTCATGCCCACCTGAACGCCATCGTTGGTGCCTTTGTTTACAATCAAGAAATTCAGAAACGGGCTTGGATCACGGCCAATCACATCGGCCAAAATCACTTCGCGGTCTGGATACTCAATCGCGTAATCGAGCTGTTCTTCCAAGATGCGCGCTTTGGATTGAATTTCTTTGAGCTCGGCATTCTCATTGCGCAGCCGCTCAACCTCAGCCTCTAGGTCTGCAATCTTCTGATCAATTTCAAGATTGCCAGTGAGATCTTCGTCCTCACCGCGCAGGCTGTAAAAGATGCCAGCGCCCCACGTTTGGAACGGCGCCATAACCGTGCCAAGGCTGTTGCGCACAATATCTAAGCTGCCGCGTTGCCCAAGAATCACAACCAGCACACTTACAAACAGTAGTGCGGATGCAACCGGCAAACGACGAGACAATAAATTACGCATGTAACCAGATTATAGAAGGGGTTGATAAGAATACGTTAAAC
Organism: Anaerolineales bacterium; assembly: GCA_020630175.1. Classification (GTDB taxonomy): domain Bacteria; phylum Chloroflexota; class Anaerolineae; order Anaerolineales; family UBA6668; genus JAHDIM01. The sequence continues at coordinate 12,559 of JAHDBW010000030.1, read as the reverse complement.
AAAAATCAACTGCTGCACCACGCACAAGGTACGTAGTGCCACAGCTGATTACAAAAACGTTTGGATTTTTCAGGAAATTAGTCGATTTTGGTCTTGAAGTATTCGATTGTCTTCGCCAGACCGTCTTCCAATTCCACGCTTGGTTCCCAGCCTAAAACTTCTTTAGCCTTAGAAACATCTGGGCGGCGGCGTTGCGGATCGCCTTCAGTCCGCATATCTTTCATGACAATGCCAGCTTCGTTACCAGTAACTTTATTGATAACTTTGGCAAAATCTAAGATTGAAATTTCATTCGGATTACCAATGTTCACCGGATAGTGCTCGTTAGAGTCCAACAGCAGCATAATGCCGTCAATCAGATCAGACACATATTGGAAACTGCGCGTTTGTTGCCCGTCGCCGTACACTGTCAGCTCTTCACCACGGATAGCTTGACTAATGAAGTTTGGCACAACGCGACCATCGTTCAAGTCCATCCGCGGGCCGTAGGTATTGAAAATACGCAAGATACGCGTGTCTACGCCGTGCGTGCGGTGATATGCCATGGTGAGCGATTCGGCGTAGCGTTTCGCTTCATCGTACACAGATCGAACGCCAATTGGGTCCACATTGCCCCAATACGTTTCTTGCTGCGGATGTTGCAGCGGATCACCATACACTTCTGAGGTTGATGCCGTCATAAAGCGTGCGCCATATTTCTTAGCAACACCCAAGGCATTCATCGTGCCGATTGCGCCAACCTTTAGCGTTTGAATTGGCAATTGCAAATAACCTGTTGGTGCTGTTTTAGAGGGGCTAGCTGGCGACGCAAAGTTCATGACCACATCGACTGGCTTATCCAGATTGATGTAGTTATAAATATTGTGATGAATAAACTCAAAATCTGGTCGGCCAATGAGGTGCTCAATATTGCTCACACTGCCGGTGATCAGATTGTCCATCACAATCACGTGATGACCATCCGCTAGAAAACGTTCGCACAAATGGGAGCCAACAAAGCCAGCCCCACCGGTTATCAAAACTCGCATAAAAAAATTCTCTTGTTGCTAGTTGCGCATGTATCAAACAAGTCAAGTCGCGCTACTGTAAGCGTTGAGCGCTGCTTTTTTCTCAGCATCAACGCACTTGTTGCTTCGTGCAATTTGCAGGTGCACTTGCGCATTGCAAGGCAATCTCATTACAAACAAATAAACAGCTAACAGCGATTACCGTTAGCCCGTTACGATTTTATCATCTGGCGGCGGCGGTTTGGTGACAATTAGCGCTAATCCGGCAGTCAGCATGAAAGCGAAGGCTAAGTCTACAAACCAGTAGGAGGCATCCACAAGGCCATGCGCTGCGAAATCTGCAATTGAGCCCAATAAGCCAACAATCAACGCCTTCTGATACAAATCTGTGGCCTGCGGTAAACCGCGCCATAATGTAAAGACAAGCAGGCCTAATAAAAGTAACACAGCTAGCAACCCGGGCACACCCATCCGCGATGCAAAGTCCAGCACCCAATTGTGGGCATGGCTCAGATCAGGGTCTTGCCAAGCGGCTGGCGCAATGTAACGTCCGCGATAGGCATACAAGAAATTATCTAGCCCAACGCCCGTCCACGGATTTTCGCGTATCATCTGGATGGAACTCCGCCACAAGTTCAATCTAAAGAAGGTCGGCCCCGTTGAGCGGTTGAATAAATTCACGAAACGCGGCAAGCGACTGACCGGGATCAGCGCAACCAAGCCAAGTGCCCCTAGCGCAAATAGCAACCGACGCCCGCGTTTGCCTTGCCAAAGCCAAATCACAATTGCCGTGGCAGCCGGTATCCCCAGCAATAAAGCGCCGCGAGAAATACTCAGCAAGATTGTGGTCAGTAAAATCCCAGCGATTGCTAAATACACCCAGCGCATGCGGGTTTTCAACATTAGCCCTAAGGCCAGCGCAATTGGATACAAGCGCCCAAGGTATAAGCCCACGTTATTTGGCGAGCCATAAATACTGCGCACGCGTGCCACACCCGCCCCAACCTGAATAAGATTAGTGCCCGTTGCCCGTTGATAAATCCCTATCACGGCCACAATCACCCCACCCGCAAGCCACAGCAGAATCGTCCGCTGCACGGCTGTGCGGTCAAGCTTGATCACGCGCAAGATGATGTAAAGCAAGACTGGCTCAATTACCATCATGCGGAATTCAGTAATCGCCAGATTTTGACGCTCGGCAAACAGTGCAGAAATCCCAGCCGTAATCACAAAGGCCAGCACGCCCCAGTCCACCCAAATGAAATTCGGCAGTTGCAGCTTGTAACGGTTCGTGCGCCATCGCGCCAGCAAATGCAGCGTCACCGCAACCGCACCTAGCAACGTCACAAGCTCGACTAATGAAAACAGCCGATCAAATAATGGACGTGGAATTAGGTAAAACGGTGCTAAGACTGCAACTAACGGCACAATAAAATCAGGCCGCAAATAAAGGATGATAAACAGCACAACCACGCTCAAAATTGTTAGCCACACCCATGTAGAGAGGTAAAACACACCAGCCGTGAGTGCCGTGACAGCCAACGGCCACGTATCGCCATAGCGCCGCACCACTTGGGTTAGATTTTCACCCCAAGCCAGCCAAGCGCTCAGCCACATAATGGCCGTGACCACCAGAGCAGTGGCAAACTGCAACGGATCATTGAGCTTTGAAAACAGCGTGCGTGCCGGTTCAAATATGTCCTGATCACGCGCAAGATTGAGGAACCCAAGCATGGACAGTAAGCCCACAATGCCTAATAAAATGGCCAATGGTGGCGCTGATGCCGATGCCATCGGCGCGTTTTGCACTTGGAATGCAACCAGCGCAAACTGTCGCCAACTACGCTGGACATTGATTTCAAGCGTGTGCGGCCCTGATTCTAAGCCAGTTGCCAACCAAACAATTTCCGTACTTGGTTGATAGTCGCCGCTGGTCATCACAACATACGCGCGGCCTTCTTGGTCGATTGGCAAATTAGGCGATGGTTCACCGTCGATTGTGACGTAAATGTAGCCCCGATAGTTATCACGGCGTAACAGCACCCCAACGTCAGTACCGTAGAAATCTAGCGTTAAATCCCCTTCGCCCGCAGCCGGAACATCACCACCTAAATCATTTAGATTCCACGTCCCTTCGTAGTCAATCAAATTTGAATCGGCAGGGATCACACCAGAATAGGCCATGTGGTCTTGCACAATGCCCTCAGCTGGATCTAAATTGGCAGCCTCATGAATGGTGTTGAAATAGGTGCGCACGTAGCGGGCAACTGCTGAATAATCGCCAACGGGGTCTACCAGTGCAAAGCCCCAACGTGGATCATCTAGCGGTGCATCCGGCTGATAAGTTTCAAGAAACAGCACGCCAGACCACGCCCACTCTTTGCGCACGCGATCATAGGAGTCAATCACGCGTTGGGCTTGTTGATCACTATTGGTTGCCCCCCAGATTGAAGGCGCACCGTCCCAATCACTTGGTAAGCTGTTCCACCCAAAGTTAGCGCCCCAGATCAGCTTCTGCCCATCGTTGTTAGAGAGCATCACCTCACGCAGCAAAATTGGCCGCGAGAAGTTCAATAAATTCTGATCAACCCGCCGATCATCAGGGCCGGTATCAAAGCCATAGGGCTTGGCCGCCACGGCATCAAAGTAGTCTGCCGCGCCAGCGTTATACAATTTTTCAAGATACAGAATATCGCTGTAATTCTTAGGGCCTTGCTCAACATTAGGTGCCAAGCCCGCCAGCAAGACGATGCTTTCTGGCGCTTGGGTCTTGATGGCTAAATACCCTTCGCGTAAGAGCTGCGTGTAATCAATTGCGCTAGGCTCTGCATCACCCCAGCCAGCTTGCAGGTTGGGTTCATCCCAAATTTGATAGGCTTGGATTTGGCTACCGTACCGTGACACAAACGCCGTGGTGAACGCGCCAAATGTTGTGAGGTCATCTGGTGGCGCAGTAGGATGTGGGCCAGCCCATGCTGGCGTATCTTCTAATACGACAAGATAAGAGAGGTTGTGGTTGGCTGCCGCCGCGAAAAAGCGATCGGCTGCGGTCCAGTCGTAAACGCCGGGGGCCGTTTCAATCGCGGCCCAACTGACAGATTGACGCACCCAACTAAACCCAAGCGACTGAATAATTTGTAAGGCTTCGTCAATTTCAGCTTCAGACTTATTGAGCACTTCCGTATTGATGCCAATAATCGATGCCGGACGCGCGTCTTGCCCAGCCACAGGAACTTCATTGCCCTGCGTCAGGCGACGCTGTTGATGTAGCGCGCTCGCAGCGCCAACAAAGGCTAAGATTGAAACAAGTAAAGCAAGGTACGCAAAACGACGCTGCATCTTAATTCGCCCAACTTACCAATGAGGTTTGCGCATCTGCCGTAATTGGCTGTGCCAAACCAGAGGCGACATCCAACACCCACAAATCACCCGCATACGTTAGCGCGACAAAATCACCATTTGGCGACCAAACAATTGGCTGCGGCGCAAGTCCGGGCTGCCCATCGGCAGGAAAAATAAATTCCGGGTTGCTTCCATCACGATCCACCAGCGACAGCCGATAGCGGCTAGAGACGCTTTCTAAAGGGCGCATCGCTTGCAGATAGGCCAAAGACTGCCCATCCGGCGCAGGGATTGGCGCTGCCCACATGCCGCTTTGTGGCACAAACGGAATGCGTAAATTTGAAAGGGTTGAGATTGCCATTACGTCAAATACTTGGCTTTCTGAGACTGTTTCCAATCCCAAAGGTGCACCGTGGTCAACAGTGTAAATAAATTGATTGTCCTCAGACCAACTCACATCTGGAATCCAGTTCCAGTCACTTTTTGTGTCATATGCGGCGAACGTATGTAACACCACCCGCTCTGCCGCGACTGAAACAAGCTGGGGAGCGTCTACGGCCGCAGTTGCCACAGCGTCGTCTTCATCGTCAGTTGGCTCTGCAATGACCAAGACAGTGTCTAATGTTGGCACGGCAACCCAGCCAACTTGAATGGCGTTTGCAAACGCAACGTACAAGCCATCGTTAGAAAATGTATAACGTGTGCCATACAAGAGCGCTTCATTCTCGCCGTCACTTGGAATTAGTTCAACAATGTCTGACAAGCGTTCATCCGCTGTAAAGGCTCTGAAGCGCAGATTATTGTCGGCATCCCAACCTGGCGCAACCAACGTTGGCTGCCCAGTGGCGTAAGCGACGGTATTACTTTGGCCCGGTAGCCACCCCGCCCACAAAACGTTGACAGCATCCAGTGCAAACGCAGTTGGGCGCCGGTCTTGCGTATTGATTGCCCACAGCGTGTTGAAATCTTCGAGATCATTTTGCGGGTTACCAGTTGCCCGGGTAAACAATAAGTAGTTGCCATCGCTTGAGAGCGCAAACACGCGCCCGTCTAAATCACCGGCAGTGGTTAGCGGCGTTCGCTCCCCAGTGTTTTCGGTGACTAACCACGCATTACCCGCAGACAGATACGCCATTGTTCCGGGAATATCTATCGCGGTAATTGTGGTCTGGATGCCCACCATCTGAATTTCAGGAATACTATCGCGGATCAGTTCGCGGCGTGTGACAACCCGACTGACCAGTACATCATTTTCATATGATGCTTTATAGGTAAGTTCTTCTAACCCGGCAACGCCAGTTTGTAATAACCGCGTTTCCCCTTCAGCCAACCCTTCATTGCGCACGAGTTGTTTTTCGAAGGCAATTTCAACTTCTTCAATTTCCGTAACCTCAGTTACGCGGATAACTTCAATTGATAATCCCGACTGCAACGGTGTGATTTCGCTTGGCACAATCCGATCTAACAAGCTCAGTTCAACGTTCTGCTCACGCAATACGTCACGCACGATAGAGCCTTGCGTTTGCACTGCTCTGGTTTCACCGTCTATAGTTAGGTTGACCTGTAGCGCATTAACTGACGCTTCAGGTGTTTGTACAGCCAGTGATGGCAACCCTTGGCAGGCGGCTAAACTACAGCTAAAGACCAAAATCCAGACGTAAACACTTGACCGCAAGCGCCAATTCTGCAATTCTAATTGCAAACCTGCTGGGAACATAGGGCGTCCATAAAAAAAGCGTCGTTTCCAACGCAATATTGTTTGAATAAAGTTCTTGACGAATATCACAGCCAACACTAGAATTTGACGGCTAAAAAATCGATTTGATTTAGAATGACTTCTGCGCATTTTTTATAAATGTGACAGAAGATAAAAGATATATTTGTTGGCATCCTGAGCAATTTTACTCGGCAGTGCTAAAAATAAGGTGAAAAAATGGCAAACTCAGTACTTACCGCAGTAAAACGCGACACAATTGGCAAAGGCTTGACCAAATTACGTAACAGCGATCAATTGCCTGCTGTCATGTATGGCAAAGGCCAAGATGCAGTCTCAATTCAACTACCACGGCACAAAACCTCATTGGTGTTGAACCGCTCAGCAAAAAATGCTGTTTATGACATTGAGCTAGACGGCAAAACTTATCAAGCGACTGTAAAAGAACTACAACGTGACGTTATCCGTGGTGATATTCTGCACGTTGACTTTCTAACCAGCTAAACATCTTTTCGCTTTGAGCAACCCATTAGCTCAGCATTTTGCTGGGCTTTTTTGCTTTAAGCGTGTTGCAAAAATATCTGGGAACGCCAATAGCTACCGCTATGGAAAGTCTTGTAATAGCCCAATTTGATGCAAGAAAGACACCGTCATCGCGGCGGTAGCGCCCCAAATAATATGGCCGTCACGTGGCGCAAAGGCATGCACGGGCTGTTTTTCAGTAAACATTGGGATGTGTCGTAATTCTCTTGTGAAGTTGTCTGTATTCGCGAGCCAAGACAGCGGCGCATCAAAAATCGCTGCCACTTCATCCGCGCTTGGCACAAACGGGTACGGATAGTCCACCACCCCTACAATCGGAAAAACCGAATAATTCGTAATGGTATACATTTCACCCAACGCGCCAATTACGGTTACGTCACTAGGCACTAGCCCAATCTCTTCATGTGCTTCCCGTAAGGCGGTCATCTCCCGATCTAGGTCGGTATCATCCATCCGCCCGCCGGGAAACGCCACCTGCCCGCTGTGCTTACTGAGCGTTGCAGTGCGCTTGGTAAATAACAAGTGCCACTCGCCATTTTTATAGTAAAGCGGCATTAAAACAGCCGCTGGCGTGGCAGCCCAGTCGCCAACCAAAATTGGTGGCGCACCAACCAAGGCCGACTTGATATGGTCAATAAATGCGTAATCAGTTGGATCAAGCATGGCGCAGCTGTTCTCTTATCATCCGTTATCTCAATCAACTCAATTGCTGGTGAATATGGTCATAAACTTGCATGGTTTAGGGTGATGTAAATATGCACAGTTGCCGACAGAACCGATATTATAAATGGAGTGTTGGTAATCGGTTGAACTGTATAAATTTCGTTGCATTTCTATAGCCCTGCTGTGGTACACTTTGGTTAATAAAGCGTTTTCCATAGCCTAATTTAGCAGTGCCCAAAAGGTACGCACACCCAATGACTGAAAAAACAAAAACCGTAGTTTGTATCGAAGATGAACCAGAAATGATCGAACTTGTTCGATTGATTTTGGGACGCCGCAATTACAAAGTAATTGGTGCAGACGGGGGACGTCTCGGACTAGAACGAATTAAAGAACACAATCCAGATATTGTTCTATTAGACTTGATGATGCCTGACATTGACGGCTGGGAAGTCTACAACGAAATGAAGTCTAACGACGACATGAAAGACATTCCTGTGATTATTGTGACTGCTAAAACGCAAAGCATCGACAAAGTGCTGGGGTTACACATCGCAAAAGTTGACGACTATGTCACCAAGCCCTTTGGACCGCAAGACCTACTCAACAGTATTGAAAAGATCTTAGAAGCGCGCAACCAAAGCTAACCGCAATTATTTACTCACAAACAAAAGCACCGCCAACTGCGGTGCTTTTTTATTTAACCTGCGCCGCACAAAGCATCCGGTTAGAGGAAACGACCAGTCTCTTTCACAACGTAACATTGCCCACAATTCTTACCCAATCAGCGCCGCCAAATGTTCAAGAGTGGTTATAAAAGTTACGCTTGGTCAATGAACTCTGTTCCTGTTGATACTTTCCGGTAAAATACCGCGCCGTGACATTTACCAAATCTTTCCCTCGTCTGTGCTTGTCTCTTATCGCTGGGCTATTCTTAGCTTGGCAGATTGGCGGCGCGTCTACGCCGACTGCCGCGCAAGAAACACCGCTGCCGGAATACATCATTCAAGCCGGTGATACGCTTTCTGCCATCGCGTTGCAATTCGATGTAACCGTAGCCGATATCCAAACTGCGAATAATATCGGCGATGCCAGCCTTATTTCAGTTGGGCAACGGTTACGCATTCCAGGGTTTGATGGCGTTTCCGGCATTCTGCGAGACTACACTTTACGGCCCGGCGACACGCTAGAAAATATCGCTCACCGACTAGATATAGACGAAGACAGCTTGATTATTCTCAACCGGATTGTGAACCCAAACATGGTCTACGTTGGGCAACCCTTCCTGTATGTTTCAGCGGATGACACCCCAATAGCAGACATCGCCGAGGCACCTGTCTGGCAACAGAACGAGGTCAAGTTTCGGCTTGGTGAAAATGACACATTAGCAAACTTAGCCGCAGAGTATGGCCTAACCCTGTATGCGCTGCGCGACTACAACGCTTGGCCCTACCCGTTATTCGAATTTCAGGGGCAAGAAGTAAAAATTGCGGCCGATCCTGACGCCCAAAACAGCTTCCCCCCACCATTTGCGCATATTGAAATTTCACCAACCGAAGTCGTGCAAGGCGAACCAATTGTGGTGCGGGTTGCCACAGAGAACACCCAGATGTTAAGCGGTGAACTGGCCGAGAACAAGCTCAACTTCATCACCACTACAGACGGTCAAGCGCACATGGCCTTAGTTGGCATTTACAATTTTCAAAAATTAGGGGTCTACCCATTTGAGTTGGTTGCCACTGATGAAAATGGCCGCACCGCCACCTTTGAAACGCGCCTGCGGGTATTCTCTGGCCAGCGGGGGCAACAATCCATTCAATTGCCGCCCGAAAAATCATCGCTATTAGATGATGAAACGCTACGTACAGAGTGGGCACAGTTGATCGATATCACCAAGAATTTCAGCGCAACGCGGTTGTGGGATGCGCCGTTTGAATATCCGATGGAATATGCAACAGACCGCACCACCACCACCTTTGGCGTGGCACGCACCTATAACGGCGTCTCTTTCAATTCATTTCACGGCGGATTAGATTTTGCAGGCGGATTAGGCACACCCATCACCGCGCCTGCAAATGGCGTGATTGCCCTAGCAGAACCGCTCACCATACGCGGCAACAGCGTCATTATTGACCACGGCTGGGGAGTCTACAGCGGTTACTGGCACTTATTTGAGATCACCGCCGAGCCGGGTCAAGTGGTAGAAAAAGGGCAAATTATCGGAACGCTAGGGTCCACGGGACTTTCCACTGGCAACCATTTGCACTGGGAAATTTGGGTCGGCGGCCACCAAGTTGACCCGACCTCATGGTTAGATGTTGACTATTCTATTGTGCCGTCAGCCGCATCAACAGAATCAGAGTCTTCTGAATAAGACTCAATTACGGCCGCAGCCGCATCCGCTTGATGCGCTGGGACTAAGATAATAATTGGATCTACTGGCAGCAAACTTAGCCCGTACGCTGAGCTATACCCCGAAGATTGCGCCACCGCTTGCAAGCCTGCGCCTTCCAAAATAGAGGTGATATACGTTGATTCCGCGTGTGAAATCGCCTCAAAAATAACAACCGGCTCACCACCTTTTTCAAGGTAAGTAATCTCGCCCGCATCAACGCCTTGCGCGTCTAAATATGCCATCACAATTGTGCTTGCTGCATCGGCAGCAAAAGCGGGCACAGAAATCTGCTTTATTGCAGTTTCAGCGGCACCAGCAATATCAGTGCTTATATTAGCGGCGGCAAGCTGCGCAAGCAACGCTGTCCCGTCGACCGGAATTTCAGTTTCAAACACAACAACAGAGTCAGAATTTACAGACATAAAAAAGCTCCTTCAAGCGGTTAACGTACAGTGTATCATTTTGATGCGGCGTAACACGGTAGCCTTTCTAACCGTAGTATTACAGGATCGATTTAGCGCCCAGCTTTATCATTTTTATTGACAGTAACAAGGGCGTGCACCTATAATCACCTGTCAGTATGCCATTTGTATGGTAGCTGCCAAAATTATCAAAACCATCTCTGCTTTTTAGCGGAGATTGACCATTTATGTTTTATTTGGGATGAGTGCCTAAAGCGCTTTTTCGCCAAATAAGCAGTATAAAAAGCCTTTGTGACGTCTACTAACTCAGCTGAACAAAGTTGGGTCGAGGATTTTCTCCTTGATGCAACTGACCTCGAAACGCTCTACAACTACCTACTCGAAAAAGAAAAACCGGTTGGCATCAATGAATTGTTGCAAACTGTTATCTTTCAACGATCTGCCGCAGAAAAGGATAAGCTCCAAGCAAATCTGCAAGGGGATCGCACCATTTACTATCCACGCAATACCTATGAAGTTGGGCAAGAACTTGTCTTCCCTGCCTTAGAATTTGCCGCCGGGAAAGTAACTGAAATTAGCACAGGTAGCAACCCAGATCTAGACTCATTTGCAATCATTCACGTTGCATTTGAAACGCTGGGCACCAAGCAATTTGCAACAGGAATCGAAGACCATACGCTCAACGATACCGATGCAAGCGCTATGCTGCAAAGCGATCTATTTTTGAGTGATCCGCAAGCGTTGTTAGATGAGTACGGCCCAGTGCTACGCCGCACGCTTGAATCACAACTGAGCAAGTCAGAAGATTTCTTACGCATCAAAAAACAATGGTTCCCGAAAGAACTATTAGTAGAAACCAACATTGGTAACCTGCACTTGGCTGAAGCAGTGCTGGATATGAGCGGTGGCGGCCCACTCAAAACCGACGAGTTGATCCCGCACATCGATCTACCAAGTGGTGACCCTGAACTGCTTGAGTTCTCGCTGAACTACGCGCTCAACAATGACGAACGGTTTGACGAAGTTGGTCCAACGGGCGAAGTGCTTTGGTACTTGCACCGCATGGAGCCAGAACCCGTAATCCAAACCCCATTGGCGCTGATCTTCCGTCATGAAGCGGAAATGTTTGATGAAACTGAGCTCACCGATCATCTAGAAAACCTAGTTGATGAACTAGCCGATGAACTGGATTACATTGAAGATCCAGAGGTCAAAACAGACAAGCTACGCATTCCGGTGACATTCCATCACGTGGTCTCTGGCACGCTGCCACTGTCGCGCAATATCGCTCACTTTTTCCCGACCTCACGCGTTTCACCGCGCATCCGCTTTACCATTGTAGACGGCAACACCGGTGATAAATACTCAGCTTGGGTTGTGCGTGAGAAACGCTACATCTATGGCCTAAAAGAGATTTATGAAAAGTACGTCATGGAAGCTGGTGGATTTGTCACCATCGGGCATGGCAAACAGCCTGGCGAAGTGATTGTTACCGTTGCAAAACGCAAGACTGGTGCTGAATACGTTTCAACGGCTTACATCAAAGAGAACAAGTTAGTTGTCCAAAATGAACGCCAACGCCTGAGCGTAAAGCATATGGAAGAATTGGTCATGGCAACTCCAGACCGCGCTGGCATTTTAGATCTTGCGAAAAAATATAAAGATCAAAGTCGCAGCTATAAGCAAGTTGTGCTGGACGTGTTCCGCGCCCTAGCGGCAATGAATCCGCAAAAGCACGTGCACGCCATGACGTTGTATAGCGCCGTAAACATGTTGCGCCGTACGCCTGCACAACCTCTCTTTGCAGAGTTGATGGAACGGCCATACTTTCAGCACGTTGGCGATAGTTACTGGATCCACAACCCGAAAGCCCAAGAGGATGCACAATAATGTCTACGCCAAACGTCCCACCAATGAGCCGAAGCCTGCAGCGCATCACCTTAGACACGCCATTTCACATTGACTTGAGCTGGTGGAAAGAACAAGATAAAGATCTGCACATTTTTATGCGCGAAATCTGCCTACAATACGGCATTGAGCTCGAAAGCATTGAAGACGCCAAAACCGAAGTCGATTTGATTGACCCGAACAGCGGCGAAGTCACCCATGTTAGTAAAGCCTATTTCATGGTGCGCACCCGCTGCGCCACCCGTGATGACTTCATCACCACGAATTCATCACTCGTTGACGCGTTGTTCAAGGCTTTCTTAGCAAATGGCAACCAACCCATGACCGTAACAGAATTGGCCGCCGCCATTGGCAAACCACAACAAGCAGCAACCATTTTGCGCACAATCGGTGGGCGCCGCATTTACAGCGGAATGCGACCGTTTACTGCAAAATAAGCTTATAATTATTGCAACCCCTGCCCCAGTAGCTCAGGGGATAGAGCAGCAGCCTTCTAAGCTGACGGTCGTGGGTTCAATTCCTACCTGGGGTGCTACTAAAGCGTATCGAGTTCGATACGCTTTTT
>JAHDBW010000272.1 GCA_020630175.1 Anaerolineales bacterium | reverse complement strand
ACCTGTGCGTTTTAGCGCGACGATCTGATCGCCAACTTTGACCATGTCCTGTGATGGGAACGGAATTGGCTTGTTGCCACGCTTAGACACTAAGGCCAAGGCATCTTCGCCGCTTTGCAGTTCATCGAATAGGCTGCCAAGATCTTGATCTTTTTCAATTGTAATGTCAACGCTTTCAACTTCGCCGCGTTCGATCCAGCGATCCCAGCGTGGAATTTCTTCCCAAATTGCATCAATTGGCGAAAAGCCTTGTCGTTCTGCAGACCCACGCAAGAGCGCGTTGGCATTGGTCAGAACAACTTTAATGTCTGAAATTGAGAAGACGTCGCGCGCGAGGCCAGCGGCCAACACGTTGATTTCTGAATTTGGCGTGAGCGCCAAGAACGTGCTCATGTCTTCTGCGTTTGCTTCATTGAGAATGTCTTCGTCTAAGGCATCCCCTTGAATGGCGTGCAAGCCGTCTGCTTTCGCCATTTCGCAATTGTGCTGATTGATATCAATCAGAGAAACCGGACCGAGCTTAGCAAGATGCTTTGCTAACAAGCGCGCTGTCGGCGAGGCACCAAGAATGATTACCCCTTCACGTTCATCAGAGGAACGCACCAACTCGCCGCGGCGGTCGAGCCATTCCGTGGTCCACTTCAAGAAGATCGGCACGGTAGCAGTCGTAAAGATGGCCATGAAGACCAGCACAGAGAAGATTTCAGGCGTAATGATGCCCAATTCCAAACCGATTTGCGCGATGATAATTTCCACCGCCCCACGGCCATTCATCCCGGCACCAACCGTAAGCCCTTCGCGCCAGCCATTCCCACTTGGAATATAGAAGACTGCCGTCCCAATGATCTTCCCGATTGTGGCGACCGCTGTTACTGCAATGAGCAAGACCAGCAGGTCACTTTGGAAGACATCTAAGGACACATGGAAGCCAGCCGTTACGAAGAAGATTGGTGCTAAGAACCCAATGGACACGTCATGGACGAGGTCCGTAAGTTGATGCGAGAGTTTTGGTTCGAGTACCGTGCCTTCGCGTAAGAACAGCCCGGCCATGAATGCACCAAGAATTGCGTGCAACCCTGCCAAGTGGGCAAATTCAGCAAACAAGAGGGCAATCAGCAAGACCAGCGTGGCATTGAATGTCCGCCCGGTATAGCCAGACTTTGCGAGCCGCCGCCAGAGGGGCGGGAATACTTTCAACCCAATGATGAAGACCACTGCGAAGAACAAAGCTGCCTTCCCAGTTACAATCCCAAGCTCGGCTGGTGAGAGGCTACCGGCCTCAAAGACACCGATGATCGCTGCAAAAACGATGAGCGCTAAGGTGTCTGAGATGAGCGCACCCGCCATCATAACGTGCGCAATCCGCGTGTTAAGCAGATTGAGGTCTACTAAAATCCGCGATTTGGTCGCTAACGACGTTACCCCAGCCGCGATCCCAACAAACATCCCTGCAAAAGGAGTGTAGCCGAGGCCAACAACCAATAAGTAAGCGGCGACAAATGGCGTGATAAACCCACCGATTGCGGCGAGCATCCCGGCCCAAGAGGCTTTGAAGAGCTCTTTTGGATCGATCTCCATCCCGATGTAGAGCATCATCAGCAATACACCGATCTCTGCGAGGACTTCTAGAGCCTCGCTGCCTTTCAGCAATCCCAACATTGGCGGGCCAAGAATAATCCCAGCTGCTAATTCACCAAAAATTGATGGATAACCAAAGCGCTTGCTAATGTTGCCGGCAATTAATGCCGCCAACAAAACAAAAAGAAGGTTCAAAATACTCAATTCCATAGAGTGTTTCCTTTAGTTGTTATTTTGATTTTTAGGTCTGGACCTCAAAAAAGACAGACAGACAGATCTCATGAAATTGCAGATAGACAACGTAAATGTGTAAAAACTTGGCTCACACGTTGCCTTGCAAATATATTTTATAAAGTTTGTTAAACCTTGAAAAATAGCTGTGCACTAAGTTTACGGCATAGTTATTAACAAAGTAAAAACATTCGGATTTTATAATGAACTTCAAATCACTTTTTACCGAGAAACAATGCTTGCCACTAGCTACTGTTAGACTCTTGCTATGAGTAACGCTGAATCCACTTTAAATGACATGCGTATTGATGACAAATTCATGCGCAACGTTGCCGCCTGGGAGCGTATTGCGCCTCGGCAAGCGCAGCGTGGCATGACGCCGCCACAGCTCGATACTGCACTGGTCAATGTGTTGCAGTCTCAAGGATTTTTACCATTATATTCCCATCAGTCAGAAGGGATTGGTGCGGCGTTGAATGGCGATAATACCGTAATTGTGACAGGGACAGCCTCTGGTAAAACAATGTGCTACACCATCCCAGTACTGCAATCAGTCTACCGCGATCCTTCAGCACGCGCATTGTGGCTATTTCCAACGAAGGCGTTAGCCCAAGATCAACTAAGCGGGTTTCAACGGCTTTCAAACCAGTTAGAGGCCGGAACAGGCGTACAAGTCACGGCTTCCGTTTATGATGGCGATACGCCCAAGGGTCAGCGCCCCAATATTCGCAAAGAGGCCAGCGTGGTGTTGTCTAATCCAGACATGCTGCACATGGGTATCTTGCCACATCATCCTAAGTGGGTCGAGTTATTTCAAAACCTACGGTACGTGGTGTTAGATGAGCTACACGTGTATCGCGGTGTGTTTGGCTCGCATGTGGCGAATGTGCTGCGGCGCTTGAACCGGATTTGCGAGTTTTACGGCTCCTCACCGCAATTTATTTGCACCTCGGCGACGATTGCAAATCCACAAGAATTGGCCGAAAGCCTGACTGACCAGCCGGTCACGCTGATAAACAATGATGGCTCGCCGCAGCCAGAAAAGCACTTTGTGCTGTATAACCCGCCGCTATTAGAAAACGACACTGGCCTGCGCCGTGCCTACACCTTAGAAACAAAAAACATCGTCGGGCGCTTTCTGATGAACGACGTACAGACTGCCGTTTTTGCGCGTTCCCGCGTGACCACAGAACTGATGCTGAGCTACGTGCATGGTCTCGCTGCCGATATTGGCTTGGCACCCGAGCTAGTGCGTGGCTATCGTGGCGGCTACCTTGCCACCGAGCGCCGTGAAATTGAAGCGGGCTTACGGAATGGCAAAATCCGTAGCGTGGTGGCGACCAATGCGCTAGAACTTGGGGTGGATATTGGCCAACTTGGCGCGGTGGTTATTGCGGGCTATCCCGGTACGATTGCCGGGCTTTGGCAGCAAGCGGGGCGCTCCGGGCGGCGCGGTGAAACGGCCGGCATTGTCTTTGTGGCCTCTGGCGCACCCTTGGATCAGTACATCGCGATGAATCCGCGCTTTATTTTTGAGACCTCGCCCGAGCATGGGCTAATCAACCCTGATAACTTGGCGATTTTGTTCAATCACATTCGCTGCGCATTGTTTGAACTCCCTTTTGAAGAAAATGAAGGCTTTGGACCGTTAGAAGACATTGAAGAGTTCTTAGAACTCCTAGAAGAAAACCGTGAAGTGCATCGGCCAGAACGCGAAGGCGAAAGCTCTTATTGGATTGGGCAGTCTTACCCAGCGCAGTCGGTTTCGTTACGCACGGCTGGTGATGATCGCGTGTTGATTCAAACTATTGACAACGACGAAGCGCAAGTGATTGGCGAAATTGATGCCGAAATTGCGTCGCAGCAGGTGCATCGCGGCGCAGTCTACGTGCATGATGCGAAGCAGTTTGTGGTGCAAGAGTTTGACTATGCCCAGAACATTGCCTATGTGAAATCAGCCGATCTTGACTACTACACCCGCGCCCATGAAGACACCAAGCTCGAAGTGCTAGACGTGGTTGACGCTGACGAATCGATGCTGGCGCGCAAAGCGCATGGCGAGATTTTAGTGACCTCTACGCCAGTGGGCTATCGCAAGATCAAGCTGTACACGCACGAAGTGCTGGGTTATGGCCAAATTGATTTGCCAGCCCGGCAGTATGAAACGACCGCTTATTGGCTGTGGCTGTCGAGCGATGTGTGTCGCACGCTGGAACGCCAAGGCGTCTTTTTACGCCCCAACGATTACGGCCCCAACTGGGATCAGCAGCGCCAAGCCGCCAAACGGCGTGATGCGCACACCTGCCGTAAGTGCAACAAGCCAGAGCCGGTGGATGGCATCAAGCATCATGTGCATCACATCAAGCCGTTCCGTACGTTTGGGTATATTCCAAATGAAAACGCCAACTATATTCAGGCCAACGTACTTGAGAACTTACTCACGTTGTGCCCAGCCTGCCATTCACAGCTAGAAACCGCCGAGCGCACCGCTTTGGCTGGCATAGCGCATGCCATTGGCAACCTCGCGCCGCTGTACTTGATGTGTGATCCGGGTGATATTTCCACCGAGCACGAAATGCGTGCCAAAGAAACGGGTGCGCCCACGGTCACCGTGTTTGATAAATCCCCTGGCGGCGTTGGCTTCAGCACGCGCCTGTATGACTTACACAATGATCTGCTAGATGGTGTTTTGGAATTGGTTGAAAACTGTCCGTGCAGCGTTGGCTGTCCGGCTTGTGTGGGGCCGGTGATTGTTGAGCA
>JAHDBW010000029.1:9635-27378 GCA_020630175.1 Anaerolineales bacterium | reverse complement strand
AGCGCGTTGGAGTTGCGCCACAGCCAGCGGATTGCGCCGTCTTTGTCGCGGAAGCGGTCTTTGAGTTGGGCAGTGCGCACTTTAGCCAGCACCTCTCCCATTTCCGGCCCCGGTTTGATGCCAAGTTCAATCAGGTCACGTCCTAGTAAAACAGACGGTATTTTGCCATCGGCACAGCCAATTTCCTCCGCGTGGTCCAGCCAAGCTTTGGCGGGACGATAGTTCGGGTGGGGCGGTCGGGCAGATGAATCTGCTTCGACGAGGCTTTCCCACTGCCGAATGGTGGCGGGATGCAGCTTTTCAGCAAGGCATTGGACGGCGGCGCGCATATTCTTTGCCGCACGTTGCTTCCAAAACATATGCGTCATGTGTTCACGCACAAGCGGCGCGACATGCTTGGCAACGTCTTTGGGCGCGTTGATAGATTTTAGAAAGTTTTCAGCCAGCGGCACGCCTTTATAGGCATGGTCTGGACTGCGGATGTGCCCATCTGGTGAATGCACGGTGGTCATCGGCTTGCCCACATCATGGCACAACGCGGCAAACAGCAAAACGGTGCGATCTTGGGCAGACAGGTTGTCACGGCGGGCGTATTCGGCGGCTTTTTCACAGGTTAGTGACGTGTGAATGAACACATCGCCTTCTGGATGCCACTGTGGATCTTGCGGGCAATCAATCAGGTCATGAATCTCTGGCGCAGTGACGGTCCAGCCGGTAGTTTTTAGAAATTCCAAGCCTTTTGCCGGATAGTCACCTTTGACCGCCCACTTCTCCCACTCACCCCAAATGCGTGAGGGGGCGCTGGTATCGGCTTCATTGAGTAATTGACGGCAAAGCTCGGCTGTTTCAGCGGCCACGGTCAGATTGAAGCGCGCCGCAAACTGCATGCCACGGCGCACGCGTTCGGGGTCTTCTGCAAAGGCCGAACCGACATGCCGTAGGGTTTGGCTGGCCAAGTCTTCTAGACCGCCATAAAAGTCAAACAGCTCTTGGCTGGCGGGGTCATACGCCATGGCGTTGATGGTGTAGTCGCGGCGGGTGGCCGCTTCAGATGGCGTCATGTCTGTTGGGAATTCCATGATGAAGCCTTTGATGCCACGGCCTGTTTTGTTTTCCCGGCGCGGAACCGCAATGTCAAAATTGCCGCCTTTGAATAGGGCAACCTTGATCACGCCAAAGCTTTTGCCAACCAAGTCCACGCGGCCAATCTGCTTGAGTGCGCTCACAATGGCGTCTCGGCCTAGGCCATAGACTTCAATGTCGATGTCTTTCGGGCGGATTTTTAGCAGCGCATCACGCACGGAGCCGCCAACGATTAGCGCGCGGCCACCCGCCTCATTCAGGGCGCGAATAACGGTCTGCTCGCCTTTGCGTAAATGGCTTAAATGCAAAACGGACAGTGCGTCGACTGTCTCTGGGGCGAGATCGGTGCGGGAGTCCCAACTGGGGGTAGGCATAGGGTCTGGTACTAGATTGGTGCGTTGATCGCTGATACTTGTCTGGTTTCCAGCAAGGTGTAGCGCCACATCGCGATGTGGCGCTACACCTTGCTAAATAAAAAGACCGGCACATGGCCGGTCTTTATCATACAGAAAATTTGGCGACAATGCGCTTATTTCTCGTAACCGGATGGATTTTTGACGTGCCAAGCCCACGCGCTTGAAATAATGTCGTGCAAACTTGGATACTTTGGTTCCCAACCGAGTTCACGTTTGAGTTTTTCACTGTCTGCGACCAAGGTTGCTGGGTCACCTGGGCGGCGTGCGCCGATTTCAGCTGGAATTGGATGGCCGGTGATTTCACGGGCGGTTTCAATCACTTCTTTTACGCTGAAGCCTTTGCCATTACCTAAGTTGTAGACTTTGCTGCCACCATCCAAAGAACGCAAGGCGAGGATGTGGGCTTGGGCAAGATCTAACACGTGGATGTAATCGCGGACGCAGGTGCCGTCTGGCGTGTCATAGTCATCGCCAAAGATGGTGATCTTCTCACGTTGACCAAGGGCCACTTCTAGCACTAATGGAATGATGTGCGTTTCTGGTGCGTGATCTTCACCAAGCGTATCGCTGGCAGCCCCACAGGCGTTGAAATAGCGTAGTGCGGCGTAATTCATGCCATAAACGCGTTCCATCCAATGCAGCAACCGTTCGATCAAGTATTTTGATTCGCCATAAGGGCTACCCGGCACGATGCGTTCTTCTGGCGCAATTGGAATGCGTTCTGGTTCGTCGAACAAGTTGGCAGTAGAGCTAAGAATGAATTTTTTGCAATCAAAAGCGACGGCAGTTTCGAGCAGATTGAGCGCATTTACCACGTTGTCACGCAGGTATAAGAATGGCTTTTCCCATGATTCACCCACCAAAGTATACGAGGCGAAGTGCATGATGGCGTCTGGGCGGTGCGTTTCGAAAATTGTTTCGAGCGCGGCTTTGTCTGCTAAGTCTGCTTTGACAAATGTTGCGTTAGCATCAACAGCATCTTCGTGACCTTGGAACAGGTTGTCTAACACGATGACTTCATCGCCAGCTTTTACCAGTTCGCTGACCACTGTGCTGCCGATATAACCGGCTCCACCGGTTACTAAAACTTTCATAATGGTTTCCTTTGAGTTTTTGCGTCCTTTATTTTTTGGACGACCATTTTATTGTAATCGGAAATTGATGCAATCTACAGAGACGGTTTTGCTACGGGATCGGTTGTAGCATTCGTGCAGACTGCTGTTCTACTTCTGTGCGGATAACATCGGCGGTCATGGTTGCTAATGCGCTTGGATCAGCATCCGGCGTTGCTGCAATCACAGGGTGGGGCGTAACGGTCACCACTAGCTTGCCAGAGCGGGTGACCATGCGCCAAGCGGCGTCCATGTTTGTTTCTCCGCTCACCAAGCGACCAATTTCTGGTGGATCATAGGTGATGGTTGCAGGCAAGTAAGGGATGCTGTTCTGGGCGGCCACTTCAAACGCGCCAACGCGAAATGGCTTTAGCGTTTCCCCACTATCTAGCCGGTTGACGGTGCCTTCTGGATACAGCACTAATGGAATGCTGAAGTCCACATCGGCCAGCGAATGCCGGGCGGCTTTACGCGATGTTTTATTGTCACGGCGTACAAAAATACAGCCGATCTGCTCGGCAGCCCAGCCAATCATTGGCATTTTGCGTACTTCTTGCTTTGCCAAAAAACGCATCGGCACGATCGCCACTTTGACAATGATGTCTAAGTACGACGTATGGTTTGTGAAGACGAAGCCTTTATGTTTATAGAACGCGTCTCGATCTTCACATTCAACGCGGATATCGCATACGCGCAAGGCGGTCTTGGCTAAAAAGCTGAGATACCAAGCTTTGAATGGAATACCATGCCGTTTATAGGGCAACCACTTCAACAGGGCGAGTAGTGGGATGCCGATGCCAATAATGACCACAATCACAATTGGCAAGCGAATGGCGCCGCGCAGATATCGCATTGATTAGAATTGTACGCGTTCGCGTAGGCTACCCATAATGTTGTCTGCTTTACGCAGGCGGGTTTCGGTAAACAAGATTGTGCCGATGCCAACAACTTCGGCGGCAAGATCTACAAAGAGGTGACTGGCCAAGCCTAAGGCACCGGTAACGCCGCTGGCTGCAACCACAATCGCGCCTAGCAGAAGCCAAATCCAGCGTAGACGCGGGAAGATTGACCCACCAACCAAAAGTAAAACGACGGCGGTCAGAATTGCTGGCAGCGCTTTGATAATTAGGCTCATGCCTGCAACCACGCCAGCGGCAATCGCGATCCCAATGGCAACTAATGCAATAAGCCAGAAAAAGGTGCGGTTCAACTTTTTGCGGCCCCAACTCACGCCACTGCGACGGATGAATTCCCATCCGACAATGATCCAAAGTGGTAAGGCAATTGCACTAAGAATGAGTTGCGCGGTTGTGGCGGTATTGAGCGCCAACAACACGCCGCTGCCAAGTAAAATGAGGGCTGAAATTAAGGTGACGCTGGTGCTGAAATTGCGTTTGCGCTGATAGAGCATGCCGCCCCAAATGAGCAGCCCAAGCATCAAGACTGAGTAGATAATTGCAGTTGTTTGTGTCATATTAGGACTATACTGAGGCCTCAAACACCTGTCAATATTTTGAAAAAATGAAACTGAAAATTTGCCTCCGCACCTTAGCAAGTTTGCCTTTGCTATTTGCCCTTGCAGCTTGCCAGTCTGCGGTTACCCCTGCCGAACAAATTGTTGTAGAAATTCCCACGCTGGCCGCGCCAACGGTGGTGCAGCAAGTTGAGCGGGTGATCAATGTAGACCTGACTAGCATTACGACCGCGCAACCGACTGTAACGTCAGTGCCGACATTTACGACGATCCCAACTGAATCTGCAACGCCAACCGCACAAGCGACACAAGTTCCGCCTACGCTGGCAGCAACCAACACGCCGGTGTTGGGCTCTGAAGCGCAAACGCCTATTGCAGCGGCAACAGTGCCGGTTGTGCCAACGCGCGCCGCATCTGGTGCGCCGCAAGGCTGGATTGCGTACGTCTGTTATGACGGCCTTGACGATGAGATCTGCGTAATCAACAGTGATGGGTCTGGGCAACGGCAGCTAACAATCAATGATGTAGAAGATTATTATCCCTCGTTTTCAAACAGCGGCGAGTGGATTGCGTTTGCCCGCCAAGAGGTGGATGGCTCAAGCGATTTTTTTGAGCTGTACCGCGTTAGCATCGATGGCAGCAAGGTGATTCCGCTTACCAACAATGGTTCTAAGAATGCATCGCCCGCGTATTCAAATGATGATAGCCAGATCGTGTACACCTCTAAGCTGGGCGATTGGCAACATCAGATTTGGCTGATGGAAGCCAATGGTAATAATCCGGTAAAGCTGACGTCTGAAGGCAATAATTTTGATCCGGCTTGGTCTTTTGATGGCGAGTGGATCTCATTTGCTTCAGATCGTACTGGGGCGCGCCAACTGTGGGTGATGCGGCCGGATGGCAGTGAGCAGCGCCAGATTACAAACGTAGAAAAATTAGGTGGGCGCAATGATTGGTCGCTTGATGATCGTTATTTATTCTTCTACGCTGGTGTGCGGAATGTGGATCGTCAGATTTATTCAGTTGAAATTGAAACCGGAGATGTGACACCGCTAACTGATGATGGCGCAAACGCTGGGCCAGGCACATCACGCTATGGCGAATGGGTTGCGTGGCAAACCGGTGGCGATATTTGGCTGGCGCGCCAAGACGGCTCTGATCCCTTTAATTTGACGAAAAGCACCACGTTCGATTACCAGCCGCGTTGGGGGCCTTAACCTGGTAATGCCCGCTGAAACGGGCTGTTAAACGTGAAATTTAGAAGTTTGCGCAACGGGCTAAAAGGGCTTATTAAGAATAAATATGTTGCGCTTTGGCTGTTGCTAAAATTTCTGGTTATAAACGGCAATCGTAATTGCTAAGAGCATTGCCAGGATGGCTGCAGAAATCGCAATACCACCGCCGAGTAGAATTAGAAAATCACTATTCATTGCACCTATGTTTGGCACGTTGTTTTAGATTTGGTCACAATTTTGGTAATACGCTTGGGTGGGGACGAATTTCTACAATTTATGGGGATTGCGGCGCAATTTCACAATAAACAGTTGTAGATTGTTACAATTTAGATTTATTTGCGGATGAAAGTTTGGTTTTGGTACGAATTTTGCTGATATCATAGGAGATGGGGTAAGCAAAAGATCTTCCCAAGATCAATTATGTTTTTGTGTTTATTTCCTTGTCTACCCGTATTTTTGTTGCACAGCATCAATTAATAAGTGGGTATTACAGGATATGAGCGTGACAACGCAACGAGAACACGTCATCACTGCTGGGCTTGACCTCATCAAGCAAACTGGCAGCTTTTGGGCGCGCCCCGCCACTATCATTCGCGGCTACAACATCAAAGAAAACCTGCGCGCAGATATCCTTGCGGGTGTTACCGTCGGGGTACTGATGTTGCCACAAGCGATTGCCTACGCCCTAATTGCAGAATTGCCACCAATTACTGGGCTGTATGCTGCAATTGTTGCGAGTATCGTTGGCGCGCTTTGGGGCTCTTCCTCTCATCTCAACTCTGGTCCTTCAAACGCGGCGTCTTTGCTGGTCTTGACGACCTTGCTGCCACTTGCTGTGCCGGGGTCGCCGGAGTATTTACTGTTAGCGGGAATGATGGCGTTTATTGTCGGCCTGATTCGCCTGTTGATGGGGATTCTTAGGCTTGGCTATTTGGTTAACTTCGTGGCGGACTCTGTCATTGTAGGGTTTACCATGGGCGCAGCGATCTTGATTGGGGTCAATCAATTTAAGCACTTGTTGCGCGTGACGGTTGAAAATACCCCCAACTTTTTTGCGACAATTTCCAGCACTGTGTTTGCAATTCCTGAGACGCATTTACTTAGTTTTGCGGTTGGCGCAGCGGCAGTCGTGCTAAGCGTTGTTTTCAAAAAGCTGATTAAGAGAATTCCGAGCGCATTGCTTGTGATGGGGTTGGCTGGCCTAGCGGCTTATCTGTTTGATTTACCTTCACAGGGCGTAATTGTGCTGGGCGATTTGCCAGCGTCGCTACCTTCATTTGTGGCGCTCCCAATTTTTGATCGCGGCGTTTGGTCCCAACTGTTTGCAGGCTCGATGGCGGTTGCGGCAATTGGCTTGGCAGAAGCGGTTGCGATTGCGCGTTCAATCTCGGCTCAGAGTGGCGAACAGATTGATAGCAATCAAGAATTTGTTGGGCAGGGGCTGGCGAGTATGGCGACCGGATTTTTCTCTGGTTACGCTTGCTCAGGCTCGTTTACGCGGTCGGCGCTCAATTACTCTAGCGGGGCCAAGACTGGTCTCACAAACATTTTCTCGGCGCTGTTTGTTTTATTGGCGATGCTAATGTTTGCGCCTTTAGCGGCTTTCTTACCGCGGTCGGCGTTGGCCGGTGTAATTATCGTAACGGCATATTACATGATTGACCGCGAGGCAATTACTGAAATTTGGCGCACCACGGTTGGCGATGCTTGGATTATGTTGGCAACCTTTGCGGCAACGCTAATTTTTCCGCTGCAGTTTGCTGTGTTGGCCGGTATTGTTGTTTCATTTGTGCGCTACATCGGCAAGACGTCTAAACCGATTGTCTCTTCTGTGACGCCTTCAGATAATTTCAAAGATTTACGTGAATACCCTGACCGACCAGAATGCCCACAAATGGGGATTGTAACGATCAAGGGGTCGCTCTATTTTGGCTCAACCCAGCATGTGGAAGAGGCGATCCGTGAACAGCGTGAAGCCCATCCGAATCAAAAATACATTCTTATTTGGATGCAGCAAGTTAACCATGTTGATATCAGTGGCCTGCATTTGTTAGAAGCTATCGTCAGGCTATACCGTAACGATGGTGGGGATGTGTATATGGAAGGGGTGCGCATCGCAGTTAAGGAAAAAATGTCAGCGTCTGGGTTTGTAGAAATGCTGGGCGAAGATCACTTTTTAGAGCGCGAAGAAGCGATTCCGATGTTGTTTAACAATGTGATGAATCCAATTAAGTGTATTTATGAGTGCCGCCATAAGGTTTGGCTTGAGTGCCAATCTTTGCCTAAAAGCGAACAACTCATTACGTTGCCAGAAATAAAAGCGGCACCCAATACGCTGCCAATTCCAATGTACACAGCGGTCGAACTTTGGGAAAAAATTAACGCAGACAACGATATCTTGATTGTTGATGTGCGTGAACAATCTGAGCATGATGTGGCCCATGTCCCTACATCGCAGGTTATCAGTATCCCTAGCATTATTGCGGATCCAACCCAAGTGTCAGAAGATGCTGAGGTTGTCTTTATCTGCCGTTACGGGCGGCGCAGTCGGCAAATGGCATTGATGTATATGGAAAAAGGCTACGACAATATCTCAACGTTACAAGGTGGCGTGGAGGCTTGGATCAATGCCGGGCTGCCAAACGGTGCTTCTGTGCAGGTTTGATTTGTAATTGTATAAAGTTACGAGCAAACATTCTGTTACTTTGGACATGTTTGCATTGGTCTGGCTTTAGATTTCCTGTATCCTTTAACTAGATCGCTAACAATTGTATTTGTATAAACAGGATCCAAGCGTGTATGGAAAAAAATATGGAGTTCGCTGATTGGCTCATGGCCGAATTTGTCAAATGGCGTGCAAATCAACCCGGACATCAAAATCTAAGAGCTTTTTCTAAACATCTAGACGTACCCTATAAGACATTGTCGAATTGGCTAAACGTCAAATCTTATCCGACTGCAGAGGAGCGTGCACATATTACAGACGCCTTAGGTCTGGCACCACCACGCACCCAACCGCTGACGGCAGTGCCCGCCGACGACGAAAATGAGAGCATGATCAACTATGTTGTAAAAAGTTGGGCCTCATTATCGCGGGATCAGCAAACGGCAGTGTTTGTACAAGTCAAACATTTTCTGGGCGACAAATAGCCAACGTTCAAATAAAAACGACCTTTTTGGTCGTTTTTTTGTTTAAGCTCAACTTTAGACACACTGTCTACAACCGCATAAACTCTTAAGCTTGCAACGGATTTCTAACCAACAGTGAACCTTTTCTATATTAACGATTTCAATGAATCCCTTAAACTAAAGTATGTGATAAAGGCAGTTTTCTGATTGCTTTTGTTCGAATGTAACGTAATGGCCGTAATAAAGAAATCGTATTGGTAGCGGCAATGATATTTATAGTGACGTGAATTTTAGGCAGTAATGTATGTCTAAATTAATTACAGGTAGCTCAGCAATGTATACAACCAATGTAACAACCCTGTTTGGTTTATCTGATCTCGACGAAGTCCAACGCGGAACCGTCTCGTTTGACGGTGGAGATTTCGAAGTCCAATTTATGGATGACGATGCCTGCGTGTTGTTTGGCGTTGAGAATGCCAGCCAGTTTTCTTCATTACGATTTCCTCAGTTGTTTCGCGCGCCAAAAGACGCCGCACAAGCTAGAAAGCCCCAAGATATTGAATCCCGTCTCAAGACCCTTGAGACCCACGGCACAATTGACCAAGTTTGGATCAAGTGTGATAACGGCAAACACTTGCCGGTGCGCATTAATCTGACACGGCAGCCAGGTGGTTCAAATGAGATATTGGCAACAATCGAGTTAGTACAGGTAGAAGATCCAGATATGTTCCCCGCTTATCGCACGAATACTGCTACAACGCCAGACGCTTATGAGCTACAACGTCAGTTGCAGCAAATGCAGCAGACGCATGATGCAGAAAAGCATGAATTGATGGCCAAAGCTGAAGTTTTGCAAGGCGAACTTGATGAAGTTCGTAACATGCTTCAAATCAAAGACGAGTTTCTGGCCACCATGAGTCATGAACTCCGCACGCCGCTTAACGCTATTCTCGGCTTAGTTGAGTCTATGCGTGAAGGGGTTTATGGTCACTTAACACCGAAATCCGGGCAGCCGCTTACGCATATTGAAAATAGCGGCAAGATGATGCTCTCGCTCATCAATGATGTTTTGGACATTTCCAAAATCCAAGCCAACCGGATGGAGCTCTCGCTAGAACAATTAGAAGTATTTGATTTGTGCCAAGCTAGTTTGGCGATGGTGCAACCGCAAGCGCGTCAAAAGGGCGTGAAAGTGGTGTTCCGCAACGATCCACGTGCCAAATACGTAACTGTTGATCGCCGCCGGACGCAACAAGTGCTGGTCAATTTGCTGACAAATGCCGTCAAATTTACTAGTCCTAACGGCAAAATTGGTTTGGCTGTCAAGGCGCATGAACGCACCAGCCAACTACAATTTATCGTGGCAGACACTGGGGTTGGAATAGACGAAGACACACTCAGTAAACTGTTTACGCCCTTTGTGCAGGCCTCATCTGGGCCAGGCACTGGGCAAGAAGGCACCGGTCTTGGTCTAGTTTTGGTCAAGAAAATTGCTGAATTGCACAATGGCTACGTCCGGGTGCGGAGTGCTGTAGGGCGGGGCAGTGAATTCTCTGTGTTTGTGCCTTGGAATACGGAAGATATGAGCCGTAGCCACCAAATGCTTCAATCAAGTGCCTTGGTTGACGTTGTGCGTGACACTGACGATCTCACCGGCACAGCAGGGGCGAGCGCGGTCGCTGAACGCGATGCCAAGACGAACTTGCCAACGATTTTGCTGGCAGAAGATAATGAAAACAACATTGCCGTTGTGAAAGATTATCTTGTTGCAAAGAACATGAATGTCATCACTGCGCTGAATGGTGTTGAAGCGCTGAAGTTTGCGCGTGAATATCCGCCAGATGTCATTCTGATGGACATCCACATGCCTGAAATGGACGGCTTAGAGGCAATCCGCCGCTTACGCAGTGTGGCTGCAACGGCAACGGTGCCGATTATTGCACTCACAGGGATTGCGATGCCGGGCGATCAGGAGCGCTGTCTGAATGCCGGTGCCGATGCTTATATGAGCAAGCCGGTCCGCTTACGGCAATTGCACGAAGAAATTCTCGGGTTTATGGCCAGACGCTAAACAATAGAAAGAGGTGCTCTATGAAAATAGGCACCTCTTTTTGATTCTCTGCTGACTTACATGCGCTGAGCCTGTCGAAGTGTGTGTAAGTCATGTTTCTATAAAATTTTGTTTTGTTATAGGTTGAAAATTACTAGTAAAATGCACTTAACTGTATTTGAGCTTTTAGGCCTGAGTTTTATACTTTGCCTGATCGATTTCAAGAAACTGTAAACAGCGTAGCAATGGGGCAACATGCCATTCCCAACACCTAATAAAGACCTGCCATTTAATATAGTGCGTGTTAGCCACATGGAATGGGGCGTGACCGATATGGATTACGCCAAAGAATTCTATGGCGATATTATTGGCTATCACATGGAAGAGGATCTTGGCACTGAACTCTATTTCCGGGGCATGGAAGAACGCAACCACCACTCTTTGGTCTTGGTGAAGTCGGATGTGCCAGTTGTTAAACGGCTAGGCTTGAAAGTGGCGTCTGCGGCTGACTTAGACAAAGCGGCTGATTATTTTGCCAGCTTAGGGCAGCCAACACAGTGGACTGAAAAGCATGCGCAAGGGCGCACGTTACACACGCGTGACCCGTTTGGCGTGCCGCTGGAACTATTCTATAAGATGGATTGGGCTGCGGATATTATGCAAAAGTATCCGCTATATCATGGCTCACGCGTGACCCGCATTGATCATTGCAATATGTTTCATAACAACGTAAACGCTGCGGTGGATTTTTACGTCAAAGAATTAGGCTTCCGCATCACTGAAACAACAGTTGCAAATATCAATGATCCAGCTAGTCCGCAGGTTGCTACCTGGGTACACCGAAAAGGTGGTGTGCATGATCTGGCGTTTACAAACGGCACTGGTCCGCGCATGCATCACTTGGGGATTTATAATGCCACCGCACACGACATTATCAACTTTTGCGATCTCTTAGCAACCTCTGGGCATACGTCCGCGTTTGAGCGTGGTCCCGGACGGCACGGTATTTCAAACGCATTTTTCTTGTACATTCGTGATCAGGACGGCTTCCGCACTGAGCTTTTTGCAAGTGACTATCTGACTGTAGATCCTGACCTGCCACCGCGCGTTTGGGACTTGAAAGATCCGCAGCGCCAAACGCTATGGGGGCAGGCCGCACCACGCTCTTGGTTTGAAGAAGGCATGCCCTTTGATGGATGCGCGCAACAAGCGTCTGAGTTAGATATCACGCCAATCATCGCCCCCGACTAAAACTTATCGTGTCAGCTCAAACGCAAATTCCAACGATTGACTTAGAAGATGGCTTTTCTTCGTTTTTGATTCGGCCGCTAATGCGCAATGTTGATCCAAAAGCAATGCAAGAGCCGCCCCATCGGCATAACTATCAAGAGCTAATGTGGGTGAAATCCGGCAGTGGCAAGCACCTGATTGATGATGTTGAACTAACCATAAAGCCGCTAACCTTCTATTTGATTCCGAAGGGGCAGATCCACTACTTTATTGAAGGGACGGAGCTAAATGGCTTCTTGGTGCGGTTTTCTGACGACTTCTTGTTAGATAGTGTTGGCAGCTTAGCTTGGAATTATCGTCAAACGTTATTTAGCCATTTCACACTGCACCGGTCACTAGAGATTGCTAGCGCAGATATTCGGCGCTATGAAGGCTTGTTATTGCGGATGTGGCAAGAGCAGCAAGATCATAATTTTGGCTATGAAGCGCTGCAGCGCCATTTGCTGAGTATTCTTCTAATTCAGTTGGAGCGGTCGCGCCAAGCTGTTGCGCAAGACACCACGCGGCTTTCACGCGAAGGTATTTTGTATAAAGACTTTCTCGATTGCCTAGAGATGCATTATCGCGCAGAGCATTCGGTTGGGTTTTATGCAGATCAGATGGGAATTTCGCCGCGCAAACTTACGCAGCTTTGTCGTCAATACGCAGGCCGGACAGCGAAGCAGCTTGTTCAAGACCGGATTATTTTAGAAGCGCAACGATTTTTACAGCACACAAATTTATCGGTTAAGGAAATTTCATATCGCTTAGGATTTCGTGATCCAGCGTATTTTAGTAAAGCGTTTAAGCTTGTTGCGGGTGTTGCACCCCAATCCTATGAGACAAACATCAAGTAACCACTAGAGAACGCTATGTCTGAACCAGATTACAGCGGCGGATTATCGCTCGCAGACGCAAAAAAGAAAATTGGTGATCGCGAAATTTATCGACTATCGTCCAATGAAAACCCGTTAGGGCCGTCGCCTAAAACGGTTGCGGCGATGACGACAGCAGCACGGTCTATTAACTTGTATCCACCGCGTGATGCAGCTGCGTTACGCGCAGTGTTAGCTGCACAGCATGGCGTTACGGCTGAGCATGTTTTTACTGGGGCGGGCGGTTGTGAGGTGATAGAACTGGCGTTTCGGCAATTCACACAGCCCGGCGACAATTTTATTGTGTGCCCGCCAACGTTTGGGTTTTATTACCTCATGGCAAAACGGTATGGTCTGTCTCTTACAGAAGTGCCGTTAGTGCCAACAACGTTTGCATTAGATATTGATGGTATTGTCGCCGCAGTGACGGAAGCCACCCGCTTTGTTGTCATTATCAACCCGAATAATCCTACCGGCACTTGTTTCCCAGACAGCGCATTTACCGAATTACTGTCGCGTTTACCGGAGCACGTAACAGTTTTGGCAGATGAAGTTTATTTTCACTTTGCAGAGAATCCGCACTATCCAGACACGGTGGCGCACCTGATGCGGGGCGCAAATATTATCCGCGTGCATAGCTTTTCTAAAGCATATGGCATGGGCGGCATGCGCGTTGGGTATGGCATTGCATCAGCACCAGTTGCTGCTGAAATGCGAAAATTGATGCGTCCCTTTCATCTCAACGCGATTGCGCTCGAAGGGGCGATTGCAGCCGTCGGCGATGCGGAATTTGTCGAACAAACCGTGCAAAATAACGCCATCGGCAAAGCCTATTTGCAAACCCAGTTGGATCGACTTGGCGTTACCCATTGGCCGACAGATGCCAACTTTTTATTACTGGAAACAAAGCTTTCATCTGGTGCGTTGACAGACGCATTGTTGCTTGAAGCTGTGATGGTGCGTGACCCTAAAGATAGCGCTATTCCCAATTGTGTACGCGTCACAATCGGTACGCCTGCTGAAAATGCAGCGTTCATTGCCGCACTAGAAAAGATACTTGCAACCCTAGACGAATAATGTCCTCAGCCATCATCCTGCCTGTTGAATCGCATATTTATCGCTTATTTAAGCAATTGGTCAGTCAGCAAAAGATCCTGATGTTTGCTGGGGTACCGGGTGTTGGCAAAAGCCTGATGTTGCAACAGGCGGCCTTGTTGGCGCATCAGGCCGGACGCGTGCTGCATCAAATGCAGTGGGATGTGTCGCGCACGGCGTTTGAAATGCATCCCTATGTGTTAGAACGCTACCCTGAAGTGGATGGCGTAACACATGCAGTGGTGCGTAAAGCCGTGGGTCTGTGGGCGCGGGGCGCTTTAGCCAATTGGCACGCAACGTACACGACCCCTGACCATTTATTGATGGGAGAGTTGCCGCTTGTTGGCAACCGGCTTACAGAACTTGTGCAGCGCCAAGCGGATGCCGCTGAAACGTTGTTAGCCGCAGACTTCACAACGTTTGTTGTGCCAGCGCCGTCTAAGGCCTTGCGCGAAGTGATTGAGGCCGCGCGCGCCGCTTCAATTGCACAGCCGCGGCATGAAAATGAAAAGTGGGATGCGCCACCAAATGTGTTGCAAATGCTTTGGGAAGATCTGCATGCAGCAGCCGTTTGGGATGGCCTTACCGACAGTAAAACAGCGGACTATGACCCCGCAGTTTACTTAGCTGCGTTTGAGCGCTTGCTGCGGCATCGTAATTCAGAAACGGTGCTCATTGATCAACAGTTCAAATCGCAAACATCGGCGTATGATTTGCCGCCAATTGCATCCCAACTACGCGCTTCAGAGGCGCAAGTGCTTGCCATCGTGCAAGATGTGGAAGCGCGCTGGACCTTAGCAGACATCGAGAAAGACGTGACCAACTGGTACATGGTGTAAATAGATAGCGCTGCTGCATATTTTGTGGCCGCTAATTTTTGGAGAAGAGACGTTATGGCAGAGTCAACGGCAACCTTTGCGCACAATCTGGCAAAAGCTGAAGAATATCGCGCAGTGCTGAAAGTGCAGGGCATTCAAAACATGATCAACGGTGAACATGTTGCGGCTGTGTCTGGCAAGACCTTTGATAACCACACGCCCATCGACAATACGTTTGTTTGCCGCGTGGCCGAAGGGGACGCGGCTGATATTGATTTAGCGTGCAATGCGGCGGCGGCGGCTTTTCCTGCTTGGCGCGACCTGCCTAGCAAAACGCGGCGCAATTTGCTGTATCGCGTGGCTGAGCTTATAGAAGAAAACGCAGAAGAAATCGCAATTTTAGAGAGCTTAGATACCGGCCAGCCGATCCGCTTTATGCGCGTGGCGGCGGTGCGGGCGGCGGCTAATTTTCGTTTCTTTGCCGACCGCGTTGATCAAGCCAAAGCGGGCGATGCGATGCCTGCCGATGGCAACCAAATGAACTATTCCATCCGGACGCCAATTGGTCCGGTTGGCGTGATCACGCCTTGGAACACGCCGTTTATGCTGAGCACATGGAAAATTGCTCCCGCGTTGGCTGCGGGATGTACGGTTGTCCATAAACCAGCCGAACTTAGCCCGATCACGGCCATGCGCCTGTCTGAGCTTTTTCTTGAAGCGGGGATTGCGCCGGGGGTGGTCAACTTAGTTAATGGGTTTGGTGAAACGGCCGGTAAAGCGC
Source organism: Anaerolineales bacterium (assembly GCA_020630175.1). Taxonomy (GTDB): domain Bacteria; phylum Chloroflexota; class Anaerolineae; order Anaerolineales; family UBA6668; genus JAHDIM01. Next base: position 12,041 of record JAHDBW010000029.1, on the reverse strand, counting down.
TCACAAAACATGATGCCATCAAGGCCATTGCCTTTGTCGGTGAAACCACAACGGGTAGCCACATCATGCGCCAAGGTGCGGCAACGCTGAAACGGGTGCACTTTGAGTTAGGTGGTAAAAATCCAGTTATTGTCTTTGCCGATGCCGACCTTGATCGAGCGCTGGATGCCGCGATTTTTATGAAGTACAGCCTCAATGGTGAGCGTTGTACGTCTAGCAGTCGCTTGTTGGTTGCGCGTTCTATTTATGAAGACTTCACTGACCGCCTAGCGGCACGGGTTGCTAAAATCCGCGTTGGTAACCCGCTTGATCCAGCAACCGAAGTCGGCCCACTTATCCATACAACACATTGGGATAAGGTCAATCGCTATGTGGACTTGGGCGTCGAAGAAGGCGCAATAAAAGCCTGTGGCGGTGGTCGGCCAGAAGGGTTGGAAGCGGGGAATTATATAAATCCAACCTTCTTTAAGCATGCCAGCAACAAGATGCGGATTGCCCATGAAGAAGTGTTTGGCCCTTACCTGATCTCAATCCCATTTGACACGGAAGATGAAGCCTTAGAAATTGCCAACAGCGTGCGCTATGGCCTAACGGCTTATATCTGGACGAAGGATATTACGCGTGCACTGAACGTTGCGCATAAGGTTGAAGCAGGCATGGTTTGGGTCAACAGCCAAAATGTGCGTCACTTGCCAGCACCGTTTGGTGGTGTGAAATACAGCGGTGTCGGGCGCGATGGTGGTGATTACAGCTTTGACTTCTATATGGAAACAAAGAACATTGCCATTGCAATGGGTAATCATAAAATCACGCAATTGGGCATGGGGTAACCATTAGCGCTAATCCTGATTGCCAAAACTTGCTTTCTAGCGTATTTAGAAATACCTGTCTCGTTGCAGGTATTTTTTTATTCTTATGAAAAAACATATCGTTCCGCTAATTGGTACCGTTTACTTGCCGTCGTTCTTCTTTTGGTTGATGGTGGGAATTTCACAACCCACATTGCCGTTATTTCTGACGGGGATTGGCGTGAATGTTGCGCTAGTTGGGTTGATTTTATCTAGTGAGGCGCTCGGTGCCTTTCTGGGCACAATCCCCGGTAATAACCTGCAAAGCCGTATGTCCATCCGCAACTTTATGGTGTTGGGGTTTGGCATTGCCACGGCTGCGCTAATTTTGCTGTCTAGCACGCGATCTGTGCCGCTAATTTTTGCCGCTTGGATGTTTGTGGGTGTTGGAACTGCGCTGACCGAGCTAGGCAGTCATCAGCTGTTATCGCATATCGATCAGGCCGTGCGTGGGCGTTCTGTGTCTGTGCTGGGTGGCATCCATCGCTTGTCAAATGCGTTGGGGCCAGCGCTAGGTGGATATTTAGCGAACCGCTTTTCATTTACAGTGGCGTTTTGGGCAATGGTGGGGTTGGCTGCTTTGAGCATTGTAATGGTGCTCATCTTCTTGCCAACGTCGAACGCAACCCAAGCTGCTGATCTAAATGCAGTAAAGCCGACAGCAGCTGATAAAAACTATCGGCAGCAACTGCGCGAAACGTTTGTTGACAATCGCCAAGTGATTGTGCCAGCGATGAGTGGTTTATTTTTATTTCAAACGCTGCGGCGGTCGCGGAAAGTGCTTATTCCGCTGATTGCGGCGCAACTGATTGACTTAAATGTTGCCCAAGTTGGCTATGTGATGAGCATTATTTCATTTGTAGACATGCTGTTCTTTCTACCCGCTGGCATCATTATGGATCGCTATGGTCGCAAGTGGGCGATTGTTCCAAGCCTAATTATTCAGTCCTTAGGCTTTTTATTGTTGCCGTTTGCGTGGAGCTTTGCGTCGTTAGCCGTGTTTGCGAGCGTGATTGGATTTGGCAATGGGCTTAGTAGCGGCACAATGATGACCGTTGGCGCTGACTTAGCACCTGATCATCAACGGATTCCATTTTTAGGCATCTGGCGTTTGGGTGGAATGGGCGGATTCTTTGCCGCACCCAATGTTGTGGGTGTCATTGCGCAACTGTTTACGCTTAGCGTCACAAGCAATGTGATCACGGTGATTGGTCTAACGGCGGCTTCGATTTTTGCACTAAAAGTCCCAGAGACCTTGCAGAAACCGGGTGCGACAAGCGTTTAGCCGTTTGTTTTTACACAATCTTCAGGATTCACCCATCTGCATCTTAACTTCACCACCGATAATTTTCAGCATCGTTATTAACGTTACGCGTGGCGTTGCGCCACAGGAAGCTTACTAGAAAGAGAAAACTATGAAATTTAAATCGATATCAATTGTTGCAATTAGTCTGTTGCTTACCGTATTCCTAAGTGCCTGTTTTGCTGTGCAAGAAGCACCTGAAGCATCTGGTGCCGCTGAAGTGGCTACGCTAGTCGTTGAAGACAGCGAAATGGC
>JAHDBW010000029.1:0-9535 GCA_020630175.1 Anaerolineales bacterium | reverse complement strand
GAAATGGCTGAAGACGCCCATTCAGATGCCGAAATGGCTGAAGATGCTGAAATGGCTGAAGATGAGTCAACAACGACCTTTGCCGACGATGAATATTCTGATGAGGCCGCCGCAGCAGATGCAGAAACAGAAGATGCCGCTGCTGATACCGAAATGGAAGAGGAAGCTGCCGCCGAACCTGCTGGAGCAGGACAACAAGTCTTTGTTATTGATCCTGCACAATCTGAAGCCCGTTTCTTGTTAGATGAAGTATTGCGTGGCGATGACTTTACCGTCGTCGGTGTCACCAATAACTTAGCTGGCGAGATTGCCGTTGATATTGCAGACCCGAGTGGGGCGCAAGTGAGTGAGATCGCTATTAATGCGCGTGACATTGTGACGGATAACGAATTCCGCAACCGCGCAATTTCTAACCGGATTTTAGAAACTGCCGACTATGAATTTATTACGTTCACGCCGACAGCCATCACTGGTTTGGATGCTGCCGCAATTGGCGAAGCCAGCACCTTCCAAATGACCGGCGATCTAACAATTAAAGATCAAACGCGTGAAGTTACCTTTGAGGTGACGGTAACGCCAACCTCAGAAACTGAGTTAACCGGACTGGCAACCGCTTCAATTCTGCATGCTGATTTTGGCTTGGAAATTCCATTTTCACAGTCAGTTCAGTCTGTTGAAGAAGATGTAACGCTTGAGCTGGAATTTGTTGCGACTGTCTCGAACTAGATTGTGCGCACCTTGTGCACAATAACCGCATAGAAATGTCTAAAAAGGTCAGCCGTGTGCTGGCCTTTTTTTATTCTTTAGTGAGAAAATTAGTAGGCACACTAAATTATCTGAAGTTACCGCCAGACTTATTTGGACTAGGACACATGACAAACGCAACACCTATTTGGACTCCTTCTGCTGAAACTATTGAAACGGCCAACATTACAAAATTTATCCGTTGGCTGGACACCGAACGTAACGTTGAACTGGCAGACTATCATGCTCTATGGCAATGGTCTGTTACCGAGATCGAAGCGTTTTGGCAGGCAATTTGGGACTATTTTGAAGTGACAGCTTCGGTTACCGCCACCACCGCACTCACCGCACGCCAGATGCCAGGTGCAGACTGGTTCCCCGGTGCGCGGCTAAATTATGCCGAAAATGTGTTTGCAAAAATGATCGATGGCGACACCATGATCTATACCGCCGAAGAAGGCCCAACAGTCACGTTAACCAAAGCTGATATTACCCAGCAGGTTGCGGCGCTACAGGCCACAATGCGGAATTTAGGTGTAGGCATGGGCGATAGAGTGGTTGCGTACTTGCCCAATATTCCGGAAGCGATTATCGGTTGTTTGGCGGCCGTTGGGCTTGGCGCGATTTGGTCAAGCGCATCGCCAGACTTTGGCGCGCGCAGCGTGTTAGACCGTTTCGGGCAAATTGAACCCAAACTGCTGCTTGCTGTTGATGGTTACATGTATAACGGCCGTAATTTTGACCGCACTGACGTCGTGACGCAAATTCAACAGGAACTGCCCACGCTGGAACATACAATTGTCATTCCTTTGGTAGCTGCCGATCTGTCTGTTTTGCCTAAAGCCAACCAGACGTGGCAGAGCGCCGTGTTGGATCAAGCGCCGGGCGGGGCATTGTATTTTGAACAAGTGCCATTTGACCATCCCTTGTGGGTGCTGTACTCCTCTGGCACGACTGGCTTGCCAAAGCCGATTGTGCACGGGCATGGTGGCAACTTGTTGGAGCATCTCAAATCGACAGCGTTTCATAACGACTTAAAAGAAGGTGAACGCTTCTTCTGGTACACCAGCACGGGGTGGATGATGTGGAATTACCTCATTGGCTCTTTGCTAGCGGGCTGTTCAATTGCCTTATTCAACGGTAGCCCTGGCTATCCGAATTTGGAACGGTTATGGCATTTTGTGGCAGAAAATGATGTCAACTATTTTGGTCTTTCGCCGGCGTTTGTTGGCGCTTGTGCTAAGGCCGGCTTAGTGCCAAAAGCGTTAGTAGATCTCAGCAAACTGCGCGGCATTGGCTCAACTGGCGCACCATTGCCAGAGACTGGCTTTGCTTGGATTTATGAAAATGTCAGCGCTGATGTCGCGCTTGAGTCGCTTAGTGGCGGGACAGACTTGTGTACCGCCTTTGTGGGTGGGGCGCGCACGTTGCCAATTTATGCGGGTGAAATTCAAGGCGCATCACTTGGTGCAAATGTGCAAGCGTTTGACCCGAGCGGTGCCCCCATCCAAGATGAAGTGGGCGAACTGGTGATTACCGAACCAATGCCATCGATGCCGATCTATTTTTGGAATGACAAAGACAACGCGCGTTATCAGGCGAGCTACTTTGAAATGTATCCAAATATTTGGCGTCACGGTGACTGGATCAAATTCAATGAGCACGGTGGCTGTGTTATCTACGGTCGGTCAGATTCCACCATCAATCGTAAGGGGGTGCGCATGGGCACCAGTGAAATCTATCAATGTGTAGATGGGATTGATGCGGTGTTAGACAGCCTTGTGATTGATCTTGAAGCATTAGGGCGCGAGTCTTACATGCCGCTATTTGTTGTCTTGCGCGAAGGTGTGCAACTTAATGAAGCGCTACGCCAAACAATCAACCGTAAATTGCGCCAAGAAGTTTCCCCGCGCCACGTGCCAGATGATATTTATCAGGTGGCTGAAATTCCATACACGCTAAGTGGCAAGAAGTTAGAAGTGCCAGTGCGGCGCATTCTGCTAGGACAAGATGTTAATAAAGTGGCAAATCTGGGTGCGATGCGCAATCCACAAGCGGTAGATTTCTTTGTTGAACTAGCCCAGACGCTACAGGCTTGAGCAAGTGAGCCCTGTTGAACTGGCGCTCTTGGGTCTGGTTGCCTTTCTGACCGGGTTTTCAAAATCGGCGCTTGGGGGCATGCTCACGCCGCTCATTTCGCTGGGCCTCGTTAACATATTTCCGGTCGAGTTTGCCATTGGCATTCAATTGCCAATGTTGATGGTCGCTGATCACTCCGCGTTAGCCGTACATTGGAAAAATTGGGATCTGAAGTTAACCCTGCGCCTTATTCTTGGCGGACTAGGTGGCATTTACATCGGTAGCCAATTGTTGGGCGTTATTAATGAAGCGCAGCTCAAGCAAACGATTGCGCTTATTGTGATGGCTTTAGCGGTATACCAAATCAGTATTCGGTTGTTCAGAACCCGGTTGCAATCGCGAACGCGGCACATTCCCGATTGGATTGCGTTGCCGACTGGCTTGGTCGCTGGTGTCACAACTACGCTTGCCCATATCGGCGGCCCGCCCGTTGCATTTTTACTGTTATTGCGCAACACGCCTGCCAAAGTCTACGTTGCAACAATGGTATTGACGTTTACTGTTTTGAACTGGGTCAAGTTGCCGGTATATATTCAGCGTGGCCTGCTCGGGCGAGACCTGCTACTGCTAACGATTGGCCTAACCCCGTTGGTCTTGATTGGTGCTTTCATTGGCAGGCGCATCATCGACCAGATCCCTCAAAAAGCATTTGAGCTTGTGATTTTAGCGCTGATGGTGCTTGCCTCTGTTTTGATTCTAATCTAAGCCAAAAGCAAACTAATACCCTAATAAAAATGCGGTGCGTAATGTTGTTACGCACCGCATTTTTTGTTAGCGTCATTACCCAGACTGAAATCGATAATCTTGATATTTATGCTAGATAGAGTATCTGGGTACAGGATTCTTGTTTGTTTAGTTTTTAGCTTCTAAACATATCTCCCAAGGTTCATAAACGGTCAGTCCTAAATCAAATCTTAACACTTCCCCCTAAGCTTTTTATTGACCACAACAAATCCTAAAGATTGTATACAGCCCCGTAATTTAATATGAGTATATACATTGGCATTTTAGTACGCCATGAGTAATCTTTTCGGAGTAAGTACATGTATCAAACTACACTCGGTTCTCAAAAAACAGTACCTTGGGCTTTTGCAATATTCGCCGCTGTTGCAGGCGTTTTTCTTGCGTTAAGCCTTGGTGCACCATCTAGCGCTAGTGCGCAGAGCGATAACATCACCAAAGCGGCTGATCGTTCGACTGCAGAGCTTGGCGATTTCATTATCTACTATCTTAATTATCGCTGTCCGGCGCTTGAAACTTCTGACTGTGAAAACGTAGTGATAGAAGATGTACTACCAACCGGGACTGAATATGTCACTGGTGCTGGCACGGCTGATATTCCAAACGTTAGCCATAGCGGCGGCACTGTAACCTTTACCGGTGCGGCGCTAGCGCCTGGCTCAACTGGGCAAGTGACGCTAACCGTACGCGTTGTTGCGCCGTCTTGGCCGGGTGACGTACTTACGAATGATGCAACAATTACATGGGACGGAAACCCAACGGAAACTAGTGATCCTGTTGATGTGACCGTTACTGGCAATACTCCTACTCCGACACCAACGCCAGTTCCAGTCCCTTGGACAATTGATAAAACCGCACAAGACACCACGGCTCCAAATAACAGCCGTGAATTTTGGTATACGGTCAACATTATTGCCGGTACAGGTGATCTAACAACGGTAAGTGTGGTTGATACCCTGCCTGCTGGTGCGGTTTACGTTGGCTCTTCCTGTAGTGATAGCTGTGTATACAACGCTGGCGCAAACACGCTTACGTGGACATTCGCAAACCTAACCGGTAACGAAACAGTCAATTACGCAGTAACGTACGATCACAATACCGCTGGTAATGCAGCTGGGCAAACAAAGACAAACACCGCTGCCTTATCTGGTGACTGGTCAGATGATGGAAGTGGGGTGGGGCCAATTGATGACGACTCTGTCACCATTACCTTGCGTCTGCCAAATGATGACTTCTGGGCGGGTAAATATGCCAACTCCACGCGTGACCGTGACTGGGCATGGAGTGACGATGATGAAGTCACGCTTGATGAAGAAGTTCGCTGGCAACTTGACTGGTGGAACTCTTCAGACCGCGCAATGACAAACCTTGTCATTGAAGATAACTTCCCACCTGAATTTACATTTACACAATTCCAAACGGGCCGCTCAGATGATGCTGCCACTGGATTTGATATTGAAATTGAAATCGATGACACGTCTTGGGTTTCAATTCCACAACCACCATTTGATGGCACGGTTAATGATGATCAAACCATTACGATGGCGGATCTTGAAGCAGCAATGGCTGAATTGACTGGTACAGAAGCTGTGACCGGTATTCGCTGGAGCTATGCAACAGTGCCATGGCCGTTCAATGATGATGCTAACCCCGTGATCTTTGGGGTTTACTCCGCACCGGCAGCGGAAGTTGGTGACGCACCTGAAAACTGTGTGCGGGTCACTGCGGACGTATTTGAGATTGACGGTACTCCAGAAACGATCGATCAAACGCGTTGTGACAACCATGAAATCCGTGAACCATGGGCTAAGCTAGACCCATCGAAGTCAACGGTTACAGGTGACATCTACAAAGGTGGCGTCTCAACATTTAGAATTGACATCGAAAATCACTCAACAGCAGCGCTTGATCTGGTAGACCCAGTCTTGGCTGACTTACTGCCAGAAGGCTTTACTTATATCGACGGCTCCTTTGCTTTTGATACAAACGACGTTGGTGCCCTTGCGCCAATCATTACGGTTGTGCCAGATGCAAACGGCACCCAAGACCTCGTTCGCTTTAGCTTTACTGGCGCCTCAGCAATTACGCTTGCGCCGGGCGAAAGCTTCTCATTTACGATCGACACCCAAGTTGATACTGACATTGCACCGGGATCTTATGAAAACCATATTTATGCTATTCCAAACGTCGCAACGTCTGAGTACTCTTGTTATGCAGACGGAGAAGCGCTTGAATCTGATTTAGGTGTAGACCTCAATGGCGATGGTGACACCGATGACACCTTGTGTGTTGAAGATGCTTGGCAGGATGTAGAAGACTTCCCCGCTGGCACAACTGCACAACTTGACTCTTTCAAATGGGTAAAAGGCAACAGCGGGATCCAAGATCCGGGCGCTGGCGACCCAACCGACACGGCTGCTTGTGAAATTACAGGCGATGGCTACACTCGGACAACCTGTGTGGCAGTCTCTACCCAAGGTGGGATTGCAGACTATCGTTTGATTGTAGAAAACTCCGGTAATGTCAATATGACTGACATTATGATTGTAGACATCTTGCCTTACATTGGTGACACCGGTGTATTGCTAACGGATGATGATCGCTTGACAGACTGGCGTCCGATTTATGTTGGGCCTGTTGTAAGCTCAAATCCTGGCGTTACAACTTACTACTCCACCTCAAATAACCCTTGCCGTCCAGAAGTTGATGGCCCAAATAACCAAGGCGTTGACTGTGAAGATCCGGCTTGGAGCGCAACGGTTCCAACTGATCTAACATCGGTTGAATCTATCAAGATTGACTTCAATGACTTGGTCTTGGCACCCGGTGAAAGCGTTCAGCTTGATTGGCCAATGCGCGTCCCAGTCGGCACACCAACCGACCTGATCGCTTGGAACTCATTTGCATATACCTCAACCCGCGCAGACATTGGCATTGAATTGCTAGCATCTGAACCGCCAAAGGTTGGGATTGTCACCGTGCCACCAAATCCGAATGAATACGGTAACTATGTCTGGTTGGATGACAACAAAGACGGGATCCAAAACGAGCCAATTGGCAACGGTCTAAACGGCGTTCGCGTTGAACTCTTCCTAGATGATGGTGACGGCGTCCGTGACACTGGTACCGACACTTCAGTCGCTTGGACCCTGACCGGTAACAACTTCGCCGGTGAACCTGGTTACTACTTGTTCCCAGACTTGCCAGATGGCGATTACTACGCCGTCTTCACCGCACCAGCCGGTTACACCATTACTGAAATGGATGCGAGTGGCGATCTCGGTGCAGATGATGAAAGTGATCATGAAAATGACTCTGACGTCAATCCAGCAACCGGCATGACCCCAATCACAACCTTGGGCGCACCGACATTCCCGGTTGAAGAAGAGCAAGATTACAGCTGGGACTTGGGCCTCTACTTAGGCGCTGCAGACCCAGTGTATGACCTTGCGCTGATCAAAACCCATGATGCGGACGCTGGTCCGTTCAACCTGAATGACAATGTGGTCTTTACAATTACAGTGTTCAACCAAGGTAACCAGCCTGCGGCAAGCATTGGCATCACGGACTACATTCCAGCGGCAATGTCTTATAGTGCGACGAACAGCACACCAGATGGCACGGTTATAAAAACCAGTAACAATGCAGATGCCACCATCACCAATAATGGCGATGGTACCTTCGCAATCGATGCGCTAGGTCCATACGATAACGTCTCATTTGACATTGAACTTACGATTGACTCTGTGCCGGGCACAACCATCACCAACTGGGCTGAAATCAGCGCGGATGATGGTGATGATGTTGACAGCACGCCAGATGCAACCAACTTCAATCAAGACGGTGAAACAGACGACCTTGATGACGATAACGTTACCAATGAAGACGGCAATAATGGCGGCGATGAAGATGATCACGATCCAGAACAAATCGAAATGGACGCGTTATTCTCTATCGGTAACCAAGTCTGGCAAGACAATAACAACAATGGCCTTATCGATGGCGGTGAACCATTGCTCGAAGGCATCACAGTTGAACTGTGGAGCGACGACGACGGTGACGGCGTTGGCGATGCCTTACTAGAAACGCAACAAACCGTTGCTGATGGCTTGTACCTATTCGACTTGCTGATCCCTGGCAAATACGTTGTCTCTATCCCAGCGACAAATTGGGACGATGCTGGCACACCGGGACCGTTGGCGGGCTTCCGCTCATCAACTGGTGACACGCAAACAGAAGGCGACAACAACGACAATGGGATTGACCCAACTAACCCTGGCGAAGCAGTCTGGTCCGGCAGTATTGATCTCGGCACAGATGAACCGACGGGTGAAGATCCTGACAATGACTCAGTCACGCCAGACAACCAAGAAAATCTCACGATTGACTTTGGCTTCTACTACAACTTTGACCTTGCGTTAGACAAAGTCCTCAAGACAACGGGCACCATTATTCCGGGCGCAACGGTTGAATTTACGGTCTCTGTTTACAACCAAGGCGATGTAGACGCATATGACATCGACGTGCAAGATTACGTGCCAACTGGCATGACATACAACGATGCCGGTTCAACTGCCACGGGCAACTTGACCAGCACCAACGCAGCAACCATTGGGTTTACCAATAATGCTGACGGCACGTTCACAATTGATGAACTGGCTAGCGGCGACAGCATCAGCTTTGACATCGCCCTAGATCTAGCTGCGGATTTCCAACCACGCATCATTACGAACTGGGCAGAAATCAGCGATGCAAGTGATGAAGATGGCGGGGCAACTGCGCTAGACATCGATAGCACGCCAGACGCAACCAACTTCAACCAAGACGGCGAAACCGACGATCTAGATGATGACAACGTCATTGATGAAAACGGCAAAGCTGATGGTGATGAAGATGATCACGATCCTGCTCCAGTGACCGTGACCCAAACCTTTGACCTTGCCCTCCAGAAAGAATTGACCAGCACTGGTCCATTCAGCCCGAATGATGCAGTGGTCTTTGCAATCACAATTTACAACCAAGGTACCTTGGACGCGTACGACATCGACGTTGCGGATTACATCCCAACCGGCATGAGCTATAGCGCAACCAACAGCACCGCAACCGGCACGCTAACCACAGCTGATACAGCAACGGTTGGCTTCACCAACAACGGTGACGGCACCTTTACAATCGACGAACTGGCACACCAAGACTCAGTAAGCTTCGATATCGAGCTGACGATTGCCAGTGACTTTGCGCAAACAACGCTCACTAACTGGGCTGAAATCTCAGACGCATCTGAAACCGACGGCGGGCCAACTGCAACTGACGTTGACAGCACGCCAGATGCGGATAACTTCAATCAAGACGGTGAAACCGACGACCTTGACGACGACAACGTTGTTGACGAAGACGGCAAGAACGGCGGCGATGAAGATGATCACGATCCTGCGCAACTGACAGTCACGCGCTTTGACTTGGCGCTAGAAAAGGTTCTCAGCACCGCAGGCACCGTTATTCAAGGTGAAACGGTTGTCTTTACGATCACTGTTCACAACCAAGGTGATGTAACCGCTTACGACATTGATGTCACCGATTACATCCCAACTGACATGGTCTACAGCGCAGCCGGTTCAACCGCCACTGGCGACTTGACCACGACTGGCACAGCAACGACGGGCTTCACCAACAACGGTGACGGCACCTTTACCATTGACGAACTTGCCGCTGGCGATGACGTTAGCTTCGACATTGCGTTGACAGTTGACCCAGACTTCCAAGGCACGCTCATCACTAACTGGGCAGAAATCACTGATGGTAGTGATGTAGATGGCGGCGCAAATCGCGTTGATATCGACAGCACGCCAGACAGCACAAACTTCAACCAAGACGGCGAAACCGACGACCTCGATGACGACAACGTTGTTGA
>JAHDBW010000271.1 GCA_020630175.1 Anaerolineales bacterium | reverse complement strand
GTGTCGATGCGGCAGATGGTGTCGATGTTCATCTTGGCGCCGTCTGCGCGGGTGATGGTGACTGGAATGGTCATGCGCGCGGTGACGTTGGCAGGAATGTGGATGTCGAAGCTTTCGGTGCCGTCGAGACCCAGTGATTGCCAGCTGACGCCGTCTTCAAATTGCAATGGCATTACGCCCATCATCACCAAGTTACTGCGGTGAATGCGTTCGTAGCTAGACGCGATTACGGCTTTTGCACCGAGCAAGAGCGTGCCTTTGGCCGCCCAGTCGCGTGAAGAGCCGGTGCCGTACAACTCACCAGCCAAAATGACCAGTGGGGTGTTGGTGGCTTTGTACTTCAGTGACGCATCGTAAATGCTCATCACGTCGCCGCTGCCTTCGCCTTCGCCCAAGTAGGTGGTCCAGCCGCCTTCGGTGCCTGGTGCCAGTTGGTTGCGCAAGCGGATGTTGGCGAACGTGCCGCGCGTCATCACGCGATCGTTCCCACGGCGTGAGCCGTAGCTGTTGAACATGCGGCGTTCGATGCCGTTGCTGAGCAAGTATTCGCCAGCTGGGCTTTCGACTGCAATCGACCCGGCTGGTGAGATGTGATCTGTGGTGATGCTGTCTTTGACCATGACCAAGGTGCGGGCACCCAAAATTGGTTCAATGGCTGGCACTTCAACTGGCATGTCGATGAAGAATGGTGGTTCTTGAATGTAGGTGCTGTCTGCATCCCAGTCATACAAGTTGCTGCCTTCACCAGCGACCTTATTCCATTCTTCGTTGCCGTCAAATACGTTGCCATATTTGCTAACAAAGAATTCACGACGCACTGCTTTTTCAGCGGCTTCGTTGATTTCAGCTTGCGTTGGCCAAATGTCTTTTAGGTAGACTGGCCCGTCGGTGCCTTCACCAATTGGTTCGGTGATCAGGTCAATATCGACCGTCCCAGCAAGGGCGTAAGCCACAACCAATGGCGGTGAGGCCAAGAAGTTTGCTTTCACGTGGGAGTGAATGCGGCCTTCAAAGTTGCGGTTCCCAGACAACACTGAGGTGGCAACAAGGTCGCCTTCTTCAATGGCGCTGGCAATGGCGTCGTCTAGCGGGCCACTGTTCCCAATACAGGTGGTACAGCCGTAACCCACGGTTTGGAAGCCAAGCTGATCCAAGTAAGTGGTCAGGCCAGATTCGTTGAGATATTCGGTAACCACGCGGCTGCCCGGTGCCAAACTGGTTTTGACTTGTGGGGCGGTTTGCAGGCCAGCAGCGAGTGCTTTCTTGGCCACAATCCCAGCGCCGAGCATAACGCTTGGGTTACTGGTGTTGGTACAAGAGGTGATGGCTGCAATTACGATGTCACCGTGTTTCATGGTGATGTCGCGGGCTGGAACGCCGTTGGCTGGCAAGTGTGCCACGGCGGTGCTATCTAGCTGTGCTTGTGAAAGCCCCAAGCCTTGTGGTCCAACTGGTGCCGTGATCATTTTATTGAATGCAGCTTTCATTTCTGTCAATTCAATGCGATCTTGCGGGCGTTTTGGCCCAGCCATTGAGGTTTCAACGGTGCTGAGATCCAGTTCTAGGGTGCTGCTGAACACTGGGTCTGGCGTGTTACTTTCGCGCCAGAGGCCTTGCGCACGGCAGTATTGTTCAACCATCTTCAAGCGATCTTCATCACGACCGGTTAGGTGCATGTAGTCGATGGTGGTGCTGTCTACTGGGAAGAAGCCCATGGTTGCGCCGTATTCAGGGGCCATGTTGGCAATGGTGGCGCGGTCTGGCAGGCTCAGGTTGTCTAGCGCATCGCCGTAGAATTCTACGAACTTGGCTACAACGCCGTGGTTACGCAGCATTTCAACCACACGCAAGGTGAGGTCGGTTGCGGTAACGCCTTCTTTGAGTTTGCCGGTTAGCTTGAAGCCAACAACTTCTGGCATCAGCATATAAACCGGTTGGCCAAGGGCAACGCCTTCGGCTTCAATCCCGCCAACACCCCAGCCCATGACACCAAGACCATTGATCATGGTGGTGTGTGAGTCGGTGCCGACAAGTGAGTCTGGGAAGGCGGTCATTTCGCCATCAATTTCGCGGTCAACAACCACGGTGGCAAGGTATTCCAAGTTGACTTGGTGCACAATCCCGGTGGCTGGTGGTACAACGCGGAAGTTTTCAAATGCTTTTGAAGCCCATGCTAGCGTGCGGTAGCGTTCTGCGTTGCGCTTGAATTCCAAGTCTGCATTTTGCATCAACGCCAATTGCGTGCCGGAATAGTCAACTTGCACTGAGTGGTCAATGACCAAGTCTACTGGCACAAGCGGGTTGATTTTGTCTGGATCACCGCCCATGCGTGCCATTGCTGAACGCATGGCTGCAAAGTCGACCACGCCCGGAACACCGGTGAAGTCTTGCATAATCACACGTGCTGGTGAAAACGGCACTTCCGTTTCTACAGGTGCGGCGGCGTTCCAATTGGCTAAGCCGATTACATCGTCTTTAGTAACAACGTAGCCATCTTCGTTACGAAGGGCGGCTTCCAATAGGATTTTGATTGAGTAAGGGAGTTTGTCAACGTGACCCACACCAGCTTCTTTTAGCGCATCTAGACGATAATATGTAACATCGCCCATTGCTGAAGAGAGGGTGGCCTTTGCGTTGAATGAGTTTGAGTTGCCCATTTATAGACCTTTTTTATGTTTTTTTGGTTAGGGGACGTTCCCCAGATTTGTCTTCGATTATAACATTTTGGTGCCTTGTTCTAAAACGTCCATTTAGCCGTAAATAACCCGTGCTGCATAGGGGAATGCGCCAATATCCAGCGTACAATAAGGTGCACACCACTAAGGAGACCTGCATGCAAAACACAATCGTCATTACCGGCGCTTCTACCGGAATAGGGAAAGTTACCGCACTGTGGCTTAGCGCCCGTGGCTGGCGCGTTTTTGCAGGGGTTCGTAAATCAGCCGATGCCGAGGCACTACTGGCCGCAGATGCAACGCTCATTCCCATTCTGCTAGATGTAACCAACGCCGAACAGATTGCCGCCGCCGTTGAGACTGTCACTGCGCAGCTTGATGGAAACGGCCTGCAAGGCTTGTTCAACAACGCGGGCTTTGCGCTGGGCGGCCCCCAAGAATTCTTGCCCGTTGAGCGGTTTGCTTACCAAATGGACGTAAACGTGACTGGCGTTTTTGCCGTGACGCAGGCCTTTCTGCCGCTAATCCGGCAGGCAAAGGGGCGCATTGTTAATATGAGTTCGGTCTCTGGCCGGGTGTCTGTGCCGATTTTAGGGCCGTACACTGCCTCCAAGTTTGCTGTTGAAGCTTTGTCCGATTCACTGCGTTTGGAACTCAAGCCGCATGGGGTTTGGGTGGCGATCATCGAACCGGGCCGGATTGCCACGCCGATTTGGGAAAAATCGCATGACATTACTGGCAAGTTGCTAGATGCGATGCCAGCCGAAATGTGGGCGCTCTATGGCGATCCAGTGAACACAATGATGGACTCGGTGGCAAACTCTGGCGGCTTACCGCCAGAAAAGGTGGCAGCTAAGGTTGAACACGCGCTGACCGCCACCTGGCCACGGCGGCGTTACCTAATTGGCTTTGACGCAAAAGCGGGGGCGCTAATTGCCAAGTTACCGGGCCCGCTGCAAGACTGGCTGTTGCGCGGAACGTATTAGCGCATCAGAAAACGTTAGCTGTTTGGCCCGTGGCAAATGCCAGTTGTGGGCCGGGCATTTGCGTATTCTCCCTCAAAATCCTCCTTTAACACCCGAAATCTGCTGATTTTACGCATCCTGTAAAAAACAAACCTGATTCATACGGGTCTTGAATTCCCCTTTTATTGAGCAAAGTTTAGCAACAACCTAATATACAGACATGCGAACAACGTTTTGGAAAAAGTCTTGGTTTGTTTTTATGGGTGTCTGTATGTTAGCTGTTGCGTTACCTACCAAAGCAATAATTCCGGTCACTGGTGGCCTATTTGATGGTGCAAACGCCTTGCATCATGGTCCTGGTGAAGTTGTCCGCATCGAGGTTCAGGGGATTTTGGATTATCAGGTTGCACAGCAACCCGTCGAAAGGCCGGGCTTTGTAAGCTCAGAACCGGAAGAGGTGACACAGTTCGCCGCGCCGGCGAAGAACAATGTTCTGGCCTTTCTGGCGCATAACTATTTAGCAGGTGATGAGTTTTCTGAGATCACAGAAGACTCTGTTATCAGCGTGACATATGAAGACGGCTCAGACGCTTACTTTTATGTGCACGCAGTGGAAGCGTATCAAGCGCTTCAGCCGGACAGTCACTACAGTGACTTCCGCAATTTGGACACTAACGAACAGTTAGATGTTCAAGCCATTTACGATCGGGTGTATGGTGGGTCATACCCTTTGGTGCTGCAAACATGCATCGAATTTGAGGGCAACGCAATCTGGGGGCGGCTATTTATCTTAGCCACGCCGCTAGGTGGCAACGGTGTTCAACACTGAGTTGCCCTCCACTAGTTTTGTTTCATCACGCAGTGTGCGAAGCTGCGTATGAATTTCAGGTTCTTCTCCTCCATAAAGCAAAAGCGGCCAAGCAGTTCTAGGCCGCTTTTGTGATTCTAGGGGTGGT
>JAHDBW010000270.1:1767-4597 GCA_020630175.1 Anaerolineales bacterium | reverse complement strand
TGTAGCGTCTGGCGTGGCGTATGTGCTGCTGGGGGTGTGGATTGCGTTGCGTTAGTGGATTGGCTAAACAGAAAATAAAGGGGTTACAGGTATACTTTCTGCTATGTTGCATGTACATTATGAAAACGCGAGCGAAAACCAGCTTGCTAAGCTAATTCGCCCCTTACTAGATGATACTATCCGTTTTACCATCGGTACATCCGAGCCAACGCGGCTAGACTGCCATGTTTATGTTGGCGGCAATTTAGACCATCCAGAGACTTTTGATCAACGTCCAAATTTGACGCATGTTGTGCTGCCTTGGGTTGGTGTCTCAACGCATACGCAAGCGCTTGTAGCTGCCCGCCCCCACCTTAGCTTGCATAACCTGCACCACAACGCACTTGCAACGGCCGAGACTGCAATTGCGCTCTTATTTGCGGCAGCGCAAAAGACTCTCAAAAATGATCAACTCATGCGCCAAGGTATCTGGCGCAATTTAGATGCAGTTGCCAATGACACCTTAACGCTCGCTGGACGTAACGCGCTAATTTTGGGCTATGGTGCAATTGGCAAGCAGATTGCGCATGTGTGCCAAGCGCTCCAAATGAATGTCTCTACAATACGCCGTTCAACTGTCACACCGACGCAGTCCAGTGCCGGCGTAATGCAATATCCAGCAAGCGCCTTACAGCGCTTACTACCAACCACCAATGTCTTGATTTGCGCCTTACCAGCAACAGCAGAGACAAAGCATATTGTTGATGCCACAGCGTTAGCCTTATTGCCTGCAAATGCAGTATTTGTGAATGTGGGGCGTGGTAGCAATGTAGAGCAAGAAGCCCTTTACAACGCGCTTTCAACTGGAGCATTAGGCGCCGCCGGACTAGATGTCTGGTTTAACTACCCACAAGATATCAATCGCGCACTTGTTGATGCACATAACAGTTATCCTGCAGACTATCCATTTTGGGATTTAGAGAATGTCGTTCTGTCACCCCACAGAGGCGGTATGGGCGACTTAACCGAAGAACATCGTGCGCCGGCCTTAGCCGAAGTACTCAACGCGATTGCTCGTGGGCAGCCAGTTCCCAATAAAATTGATTTTGACCGTCAATACTAACGAGCCCCGTTGCATGCACTAATAACCTAGGTGGCTACTCTGGCTCTGCTTGCGTAAATTGCTGATCTCTCCAGAGATTGATTCAAGATGGTCTTAGCAAGGGTATTTCGTGGAATCTGAGTGGTAAATTGGTAGTCTTTGGCAAAGATACGCTGTGCATCAGTCAATGAGGCGTGCAAGCTGTACTCCTGCTAGGAATCGAACCTAGGACGCATGGTTTAGGAAACCAACGCTCTATCCACTGAGCTACAGGAGCAATGGCTAAAATTATAGCGCAGGTATGTAAAAGTCAAACAATATTCTTGCATATCGCCAGTCTGTAAGACGCGGTTTGCCAACTATAATTTGATTATTATGATTGCAAATATTGTTCTCGGAATTCAAGCGTTTGTTGTGGCCTATGGCGTGTATGCGGTTATTAGAGCTCAGTTTTGGCACTTGCCTTATAAAGAAACGCAAGGCACGCCAGCGCGCATTTGCGGCATTATCTGCTTGCTGATCTTGCCCATGTTGCTCCTGCTCAGGTTCAACCCTAGCGGCTGGGATCTGCCCACTCTAAGCCGCATCAACATCTTAGGCACTGCGTTTCTTGCATATGGCGCTTTTGGTGTAGGACGTGCCTTCTATAGAAGAGAACACGGCAGATAGACAACGCTATCTATTTTAATACCCATAAATCATGTGTGGCAGCGCCCCCCGTTGACCACAATTTATGGCGCATTTAAAGCGCTAACCGTTTATACGGTTAACACAGGCTGCATGCTGTCTTGATGACAGTCCCCTCAAATTTCCATCTTATTTCTGACGTTTCCTCAGAATTTCTCACCGACTCTGTCAATCTACAGCACTTATAAAATCGATCTGTCCACCACAAATAAATAACTGTATCGCTATAGTGGTTTTACATCGTAATAATTCTCACATTATGAAACAAACCGTACAGTCCATTGAACGCGCATTTGCTGTATTGCGTGCAATCCAAAGTCAGGCAGATGGCGCGAATGTTAGCGCGGTTGCTGTTGAAACTGGCCTGCACATCAGCACTGTGTCGCGCCTCATTAGCACGCTAGAACACATTGGGGCAGTGGAACGGGCAAACGGACAAGTCTTTATTGGTCCAGAGATTATTGCCCTAGCAAATCGCACGCCATGGACGGATCGGATGATTAGCCTAGCGCAACCGTACTTACAAGAAACGGCCGCCACCACGCAAGAAGCAGTGGGGCTAACAAAGATGGAAGGCAACGAGTGTGTGGTCTTTTATCAAACGGCAGGTAGCCACAATGTGCAGATACGCGACTGGACTGATGAGCGTTTCCCATTGCATGTCACCAGCAGTGGAAAACTCTGGATGGGCGATTGGTCAGCAGCCAAGGTTGCGGCCTACTTTGCAACGCAGCCCAAAGCGGTGGCGTCTGGCACCATCACGCGTTTAGATGTGATGCAAGCCGAAATTGCAGTGGCAAAACGCACCAACATTGCATGGACTTATGACGAGCTAGAAGATGGGCTGTTGTCCATTGCGGTGCCATTACTTAGCATGGAGAAAGGACACCCCTGTGCTATTTATCTAAGTGCCCCAGCATTCCGCTTCAAAGACAACGCTAGCCGCCGCTTGCTCGCGCAACAAATGCAAGTTACAGCAGACAAAATCAATAAAGTGATTAGGCAATAGGCGCTTGGTTGCCACGGCAGTAGTGGACTATTGTCCGAACCGCACCAACCAAC
>JAHDBW010000270.1:0-1667 GCA_020630175.1 Anaerolineales bacterium | reverse complement strand
AGGCGCTTGGTTGCCACGGCAGTAGTGGACTATTGTCCGAACCGCACCAACCAACGAACAATCAAACCAACCAACTAAATTCCATGAACACAAAAGCACTCGATAAACGCCATGTTATCCACAGTTGGTCTGTCAATGACAACCTCGATCCGACTGTTATTAATGAAAGTGCGGGCATGTACTTCACTGATGAAGACGGCAAGCGTTATTTAGAATTTTCATCGGGGTTGGTCAACTTGAACTTGGGGCATCAGCATCCAACGGTGATCGCAGCCTTAAAAGAGCAGGCCGACAAGCTGTGTTATATCCATCCGGGCTTTGCCAATGCGGCCCGCTCGGAAGCAGCAGCAGCAATCGCGGCAGTCACACCGGGCGATCTGAACCAAATCTTCTTCACCACTAGCGGGGCAGATGCGAACGAGAATGCCATCAAATTTGTGCGCTTTTTTACCGGCCGTAACAAAATCATTTCTAAGTATCGCTCGTATCACGGCGGTACTTTAGGCGCCAGCGCCTTGACAGGTGACAACCGACGCGCGCCGGTAGAGCCAACCATGCCGGGCGTGATCCATGTGCCCGATCCGTTTAGCTATCGGCCACCTCATGGGGTAGCTGAAGCAGACCTAACGGCACACGCACTAGAGCATTTGCGGTATGTCATCCAATGGGAAGGCGCGGATAAGATTGCTGCAATTTTCTTAGAAAGCGTGGCGGGCAGCGGCGGTGGATATCACCCATTGCCAGACGGCTACCTAAAAGGCGTGCGCGAAATTTGTAACGAACATGGCATTTTGCTTGTGTGCGATGAGGTTATGGTGGGCTTTGGTCGGACTGGCAAATGGTTTGCTTGTGAACATTACGACGTACAGCCAGACATCATCACGATGGCAAAAGGCCTGACGAACGGCTACGTACCCTTGGGCGCAGTTGCGGTTTCAGACCGCATCATGGAAAAACTCAACGCTGAAAAACTATGGGCCGGGCTGACCTATAACGGGCATCCGCTAGGGTGTGCCACCGCAGCAGCGTGCATCAAGGTCTACCACACAGAGAAGCTGATTGAAAACGCGGCGCAGATGGGCACGATTGTGGATGCGCGCTTGGCAAAGATGAAAGCCGACCACCCAATAATTGGCGATGTGCGCAATATAGGGCTGTTTGGCTGTATTGAACTGGTTTCAGACCATGCTGCCAAAACGCCAATTGCGGCAGCGCTACAGGCAAAAATCAAACCTATGTTGATGGCGCGCGGCCTCAGCACGTTGGTCAAAGGGCACATTATTTTTGTGGGGCCACCGCTGATTATTACCGAAGCGTTGCTACATGAAGGGTTGGACATTATCGAGGGCGTCATTACAGAACTAAGTGTTTCGCAATAAAAACTCAGAAATAAATGCGACGATTGCGTGCGAAACCTTCAGTAAAAATAGCGGGCTAGAAGATAGCAGTCGAAAATTCAAACGCTAAATCCGCTATCGCTTACTAACCCAGGTTGCTAATAAAGCTGTAACTTGAGCATTACAGGGACTGAGGGAGGGAGAAATCATTGGGTTATTCAGATTACAGTCGTACTAGCAACTTAGGTTACTAAAAGGGGGAACATGAACATAAAAATGGAACGCGCACTGGACCCGCGCTACTACATCAAGGCCGAGATTTTTGAGCAA
>JAHDBW010000269.1:3363-4599 GCA_020630175.1 Anaerolineales bacterium | reverse complement strand
ATTGGCGAATTTCTGCTTGCCATTGCGTAAGCTGGTTGATGTGGTCATCGACTTCGGAAAGGGTTAGAGTCATGGTGTATATTTTAGTCGACTGTTCTTGTTAGGTCATCATAAAGTTGCTTGAAGCGTTTTATTCAAGCATGCAATATAGGAAGTCAATACAATGCCAAATGGAAAGTTAGAGACGCTGCAAGATTGTGAAGATTTTGTGCAAGGGTGCCTGTTTATGGGAACTGGTGGCGGTGGGTCCGTAGAGGTTGGCATGCAAATGCTGACCCAGGCCTTAGCTGATGGGCTAGCGCTTGCATGGGTTGATAAAGCCGATATTCCCGACGACACGCTCTCTGTAACGGTCTTTGACATGGGCTCCATTGCGCCAATGACGCCCGAAGCTGAGCAGGAAGTGGTGGACCATCAACTCCCCATTGGCGATAAGCTAGGCGACCAAACCATGGCAACCGCTGTGACTGAACTAGCCGACTATATTGGCTCAGACATTGGCTGTATTGTGCCGGTTGAATTGGGCGCAAGTAACACGCCTTTGCCAATTATTACTGCCGCCCGGTTAGGCATTCCGGCTGTGGATGGCGACTACTCTGGCCGCGCTGTGCCAGAAGAAATGCAAGGCACGCCGTATTTATTTGGCAAACAAAGCTATCCATTTTCAAGCGTGGATTCGTGGGGCAGCGTGGCGATTGTTAAAACCGTTCCCAACGGCCTGATGTTAGAGCGCATCGGTAAGCAACTTTCGATTGCCGGGTTTTATGGCTGCTCGATTGCGTCAACCTTGCTGCCCGCGCCAGAAATGAAAGACATTCTTGTGCCAGGAACGCTAAGCCTTTGTTTAGCGTTGGGGCGTGCGTTACGCGAAGCCCGCGAGGCAGGCACGGATCCAATTGAAGCGGCGTTAGCTGTCACTAATGGCTGGCGTTTGTTTGAAGGCGTCGTCACAAAGAAAGACTGGGAAGATCGTGACGGCTATATGTTTGGCACGATCACACTAACGGGCACAGGGGCGTTTGCTGGACACACGCTAGAGGTGTGGCTCAAAAATGAAAATCATGTCACTTGGCTCGACGGTAAGCCTTGGGTATGCAGTCCAGACTTGGTCACGCTGGCTTACAAAGCCACGGGCGCTGGCACAACCAATACGCTAATTGCGGAAGGGGACGAAATTGTAGCGGTTGGTATGAAAGGGCTGGAGTCGTTCCGTTCTGAAGCCGGTCTGGCGTGCGC
>JAHDBW010000269.1:0-3263 GCA_020630175.1 Anaerolineales bacterium | reverse complement strand
CTTCGTTGCCAGTTGTAATACTGAGCGTTGCTGTTCAGTATGGCGTTGTCCGGTAGGATTGTTGCATGGACGGACGAACCAAATTTATCGGGCTGTGGTTACTCTTGGCTGGCGCTTTACTAGGGTGTACCGGAGCGCCACAGGTGGGAACGCAGACGCGTGTCCCACATCAGCTTGAAGCATTGCCGGTAACCCCAATCACACCGCCAGCGGGGATTCGGTCTACGTTGCAGACTGATCCCAGCTTGATTCTCACCGCACCAGCCCCGCAACCAACAGCAACCAATGCCTCCGCTGGTTGGGTTCGGAATAATGAGGTGTTATATCTTTGCTATCCAAACCCCAGTCCACATCAGCCAATTGAAGCTTATGCCGAAGCGCCAGCGGTCTTTACTGTGGGGATCTATGTGCATGTTTGTGGTTGGGCAAAGCAAGTTACGCAAATGGATGTCACGGTAACGCTGCCAGACGGGACAACGTTTACAGAACCTGCCGCAACCCAATATCAGGACAATGCAATTGGCCGCCAAGCTAGCTTTCTGCGCGAGTTTATTGCTGCTGACGTATCGGGACAGTATCAAATTGCATTTGCTGGAGATGGCCTAACATTTTCGACGGCGTTTGAAGTTGTGTTGCCATCGGAGCCGCGATTGTATCTGTTCCCAAATGGAGATGTGTGGCTGTATGGCTTTCAGCCAAATGAAACTGTGCAGCTGTTACGTTATGACGTCAGCGAGCGGGAAATGCGTTCGTGGCCAAGCGGCTCAGGAATCGCAGAGACGTTTGTTTTAGTTGGCCAAGATGTTGTGACGGTGGATGCAGATGGGACAAAGTCCGTTCCACAGTTTGCTGCACCTGCTAATGAGGAGGCTCCTTATGGTCGCACTTCACACATTGTTGGCCTTGATGCGCAGTCCAATGAAATTGCAATGCACTTTGGGTTTCCGCCCATTATGTGGGTAGAAAAGAGCGTCATCATTGACGAATAACAGGGCGCTTAGAATTCGAGCGTGTACGTGTAATAGTGCGTTTCACGCTCCCAACCCAGTGCTTCATATAACGCTTGAGCCTTGGCATTATCGACGCCTGTTTCTAGTTGCAACCGTGATGCACCGTTGGCTTTTGCATAGTCTTTTGCACGCGTCATCAGGGCGCGGCCAACGCCTTGCTTACGGGCGGTGGGGTCTACAAAGAGATCGTAAAGCTGAAAAATGGGCCTAAGCGCCACCGAGCAAAACGTAGGGTACAACTGCGTAAACCCAACAATTGCCCCTGCTTCATTTTGCGCAACAAAAATAATCGACTCGTTGTTCTGCATCCGCTGCTGTAAATAATTGCGGCAACCGTCGTAGTTGGGCGCTTCTTCATAAAACTGCCGATACTTGTCAAAAAGAACGGCAACTTGGTCTAAGTCGTTTGTGGTGGCTTGATAAATGTTCACTGTAACGTTCTAGAATGATCAGGCTGGAAAATAATTTTCTTTGATGCTATTCAAATGATGCACTTCGTGCCCGGCAATATGATACGCCGCTGCGCGCACGCTCATAATATTGCCGCTGCCCACGCCTTTTCTGGTTAGATCTTCTGCTGCCACGCTTTTGAAAAACGTAATTGTCGCGGCGCGCACGGCAATCAACTCTTCCAAAATAGCTTCAATCTCACGGGCGTTGGCCTTTGAAGGCGGCACATAATCGTCCTGCTCAAAGCCGGGCAGTTCGGTGCTGTCATGCCTTGCGTAACGTAACGCCCGATAGCAGTAGATGCGCTCGTCATCAATAATGTGCACCAAGATTTCTTTGATCGTCCACTCGCCCTCGGCATGGCGCATGCTTAATAGTTCTGCTGGGCATGCGCGAATAAACGCTAACGTTTCTGCAAGGTTATCTTGTAAATGCTGCAAGACACGACCATCATTGGGGATGAGGTCCATGTACATCAGTGCGTAGGGGGCGTACTCGCCCGGTTGGGGTTTGGGGATTAGGTTCACAATTTGTCCATTTCAGTCTGAAACCGCGCCTGCCAGTCTAGACTAGTTTTGTTGGCTAATTTCTTTGTGCGTGGTGTAATCGTTGTCGCAATTTGCGGATCTTGGCCTAACGCTGACAAGATCGTTGCTAGGGTGGCTTGTGGCGCTGCGACGAGCGCTTCATACGTTATTGTCAGCGGCTGAATATGATTCGCTGCAAACCAATGACGCCAATTCAGATCAAACTGACGATAGTCAGCGACTTGGTTTTGAATTTCTGCGGTGTTGTAAACAGGTCGCTCCGCAGGTTTACTGCGCTCCCGCTCAGATCCATCGGCATGCAAGTGCCACAATCCTGACTGCTCTGCCTTCAACCGGGAGACTGCTTGCGCAACTTTGTCTTCTCTTGAAAGATGGATAAAGGTTGTTGCGCCAAATGCGGCCTCAATGCGGGCTAAATCGCTGGCCAAATTTGGGTGTAGCACCGCTAGTCGCTGCGATAAATTTTCCACCTGATCCCACATCAAGCGCATGCCAAAGATGCCTGTTCCGGCTGTGCCTTCTTTGATTGCCGCATTTACATACGCTTGACCAAATGCTGTTGGTGACGTCCAGTGGGTTGTATCAACGCCAAGCCGCACAGCCTGCGAAGACTGCATCGACTGTAAGCGAAAGAATGAATTAGGGCGTCCGGCAACAGTAGTATCCGTCAGTAAGTCGCATAGAAGAGTCGTGCCGCTACGCGATGTTGCACAGATAATGTAGGACTGGTTTTGGAACATTATGTGGTGTGTTTTACGGAGTTGCTGATTCAGAGAAATAGAAGTTTCTCTAACCAACTAATCCATGACTTCTACAATCGCTTCAATTTCTACCGACACATTATTCGGCAGCGATGCCATTCCCACGGCGGAACGCGCGTGGCGGCCACTGTCGCCAAACACTTCAATCATTAGGTCAGAAAAACCGTTGATGACAGCCGGAGTTTTATCAAAGCCTTCTGCGGTGTTGACCATACCCAAAGCTTTGACAACTTGTTTGACGCGATCCAACGAGCCGAGCTCTTCTTTGATCACTGCCAGTTGAAACAGGCCAATTTGGCGGGCTGCGCCATAGGCTTCTTCTAGTGACACTTCTGCACCCACTTTACCTTTGACGCTCCGGTCAACCTTGCCAGACAAATACAGATGATTGCCAGACAGGCAGGCATGCAGGTAATTGCCACCAGCCGTTGGGATTTCTGGCAATTCAATGCCGAGTTCTTTTAGTTTTGCTTCTGCAGACATAATAAATTCCT